>NZ_PYCI01000082.1:0-29020 GCF_003015105.1 Chroococcidiopsis sp. CCALA 051
CCCCCCCTGCAATTTGGGGAATTAGCATCACCGCCCCACCCAAGAGTAGAGCATATAGAGCGATGATATAAAGAATGCGATCGCGTACCACTTCCCGAAACACATTCGAGCCAATTGTAAACACCCTAGTTGGATTCATAATGTTAGTTATTTAGTGGCTAGTGGCTAGTGGCTAGTGGCTAGAAAAGATTAGTCACCAGTCACTAGCCACTCCTTGATTGTGGTTGGTGGCTAGAAAAGATTTAATTACTAGTCACTAGTCACCAGTCACTAGCCACTCCTTTACTGTTTTAACTGTTGTAATTGCTAATGCCCAGAGGATAGAGGCTTCAGTTACAATTTAAGACGGCACGCCAAGAGGGGACGACTGTGAGTAGGAACGGTATCGGAATAAAAACGGCACAGGTGCGATCGCAGCGGGTTGTCGGTCAGATTCACGTTTACGATGGTGCGGGTAAAGGTAAGTCTCAAGCGGCTTTAGGCGTGGTTTTGCGATCGATTGGCTTGGGAATTCACAGCCGCAATGATACCCGCGTCTTGCTGCTGCGGTTTCTTAAGGGACCAGGACGGGCTTACGATGAAGATGGGGCAATTAAGGCTCTACAACAAGGTTTTCCTCATTTAATCGACCAAGTACGGACGGGACGAGCCGAATTTTTTGGTCCTGATGAAATTACTCGTTTCGATCGCCTAGAAGCGCAGCGGGGGTGGGATATTGCGAAAGGGGCGATCGCTTCTGGTTTGTATTCCGTGATTGTTTTAGACGAACTCAATCCGGTGTTAGATTTAGGTTTGCTACCTGTGGATGAAGTGGTCAGCGTTCTCTCCTCCAAGCTGGAAGAAATCGAAATTATCGCCACCGGACGCGGTGCGCCCCAGAAACTACTAGATATTGCCGATTTACATTCAGAAATGCGCCCGCACCATCACCCTACAGCTGAGATGCAGGGAATTGCTGGAATTGAAATCTATACGGGGGCGGGTAAAGGTAAGTCTACCAGCGCCCTTGGTAAGGCACTGCAAGCGATTGGCAGAGGAATTAGTCAGGATAATTCCCACCGCGTTCTGATTATGCAGTGGCTCAAAGGTGGTAGCGGCTACACTGAGGATGCCGCGATCGCGGCTTTACAACAAACTTATCCGAATTTGGTTGACCATCAGCGCTGCGGACGCGATGCGATCGTCTGGCGCGGACAACAGCAAGAACTCGACTATGTAGAAGCCGAACGGGGTTGGGAAATTGCTAGAGTGGCGATCGCTTCTGGTTTGTATAAAACTATTATCCTCGACGAGCTGAACCCGACTGTAGATTTAGAATTGTTGCCAATTGAGCCAATTATGCAAGCGCTACTGCGCAAGCCCCGCGACACGGAGATTATCATCACTGGGCGCTGTCACAATCCCCCCGCTTATTTCGACTTGGCTGAAGTTCACTCCGAGGTATACTGTCACAAGCACTATGCTAATAGTGGAGTAGAACTCAAAAGCGGCGTTGATTTTTAATTGTAGAGACGTTAAGTACTACGCCTCTACAAAATACCCATAAAAATTCATGGAAAACACTCAAACATTAGATCTGATTACTGGTGGCATTGCGATCGCGATCCTAATTGGCGGTTATTTGATGATGTTTACCGATATTTTTACTAGGAAAAAAAAGTAGTTTATTCAGTTGAAAGTACTGTTGTAACTTAGTTTGAGCGCTAGCTCTCGTAGCAATTTTCTATTTTTACGAGTTGTTTAGTGTTGACTAAACAACCTAAATGCTATACTGTTATTATTGCTAATCGCAAGAAAATATTATGACTTAAGAACTGAAAGCGACAAAACAAGCTAAAGGTAAACTGAGTCATTATTGGCAGGTTATCTAAAAATTGCGCGAATTTCCTAGCCTTTAGCTGCAAAGCACAAAAACAAGGCAAGTTTTATGTATTATCAAGCAGGAATACCTGATATATAGCTATTTTTTCTGAAACGCTTTATAGGATTTACTCTGATGGCTATAATTGGTCATTAGTCATTAGTGACTGATAACTAGTGACGATAGTAGCTGTTGCTTCAGTTGCCGCGATCGCAGCGAATAAATTTAGAGTATTTCTGTCTAAAGTTATAGCTGGCACTGAACGTAGGTTTTAAATCTTTTCTCGTCGATCTCAGCTTCTCTTCTGATAACTGCTAGTTTTCTTTTGGAAGACGATCGCAGTTATAAGGGTTTAGTAGTGCCATATTCTTATATGGTGAAATCTGCATAGACATAAATATTTTTTGCGCCTATTTTTTTGGACTTCAGTTAAGCCTGAAAATATCTGGCGTTTGAATCAGTTTTGGTTCGTAGTGGGCGCTGCCCACACGACTAGTTCTGGTGTCTCAATCAGTTTTAGTTTGTATTTGGCGATGCCCTACAAGCTACTGATAAATGACTGACCAATTACCATTTACCATAAGATGAAAAGTTATGCTGACCCGCAGAAACTTCATCGAACAAGCAATTATTACTCCAATTCAAGCTGTAGCAGCCGCCAAAGTTTTTAGTTTATTTCCCATTAATTACAAACCAAAAGTTATCATTATTGGTGCTGGGTTATCAGGACTCGCAGCAGGATACCTTTTATCTCAGAAAGGTATCGATTTAACTGTTTTAGAAGCACGTTCTCGCCTGGGCGGGCGCGTTTATTCTCAGACGATTGATGAAAATGAAAATTTAGCAGTGGAACTGGGTGCAGAGTGGATTGGTGCTTCTCATCAGCGAGTCATTTCTCTTTGTCAAGAATTAGGATTGGAATTGCACAATAATCAGTTCAATACCCATTTGTTATATCAAGGTAAATATTTTCGTCAAAATGAATGGGATTTTTCCGATGCTTGCAATAATAAATTAGATAATTTGCTACAGGCTTACTCAAATCTAAGTGAAGCCAATAAGATGAAATTGGATAAGATTGACTTGTGGCGTTATTTAGTTGACAACGGTATTAAAGATAAAGACTTAGACTTCATCGAATTAATTAAAAGTACAGATTTTGGTGAAAGTATTCGTTTTGCTTCTGCTTTTCTTGCTTTAGATGAATATGTTGAATCGCAAGAAACCTATCATATGGACTATAAAATTAAAGGAGGTAATAGTAAGCTAGCCAAAACTTTAGCCGAAAAAATTGGACGAGATAAGATTCTACTCAATCGTCAAGTTGTAGCAATTGAACAAACGGGGCGATCGGTAACAATTACCTGTGCTAATGGAGACAAACTCGCTGCTGATAAAGTTATTTGTACTTTACCGACAACGGTAATGAAAGATATTCGCTGGAATCCAGTTTTACCAGCAGATAAATTAGAGGCGATCGACGCATTACAATATAGTCGAATCAATAAATATGCCACTTTGTACAATCGTAGATTTTGGCAGGATGAAAGCTTCGATCTGATCACTGATGGACCCGCTCATTACTTCTACCACGCTACTAAAAATCAAGTTTCTACCAAAGGTGCATTAGTCTCTTATACGATTGGTGATAAAGCTGATATTTTTGCTAGGCAATCCAATGCGGGGAGAAATGCGTTAGTTGAAAGTGCGTTAAAACCAATTTTTGGCGATACAGAACAGTATGCTTTAAAGCAGATCAATCATTATTGGGGAAATGATGAATTTGCAAGAGGAAGCTATGCTTTTTACGGCAAAAATCAGTGGTTTAATATTCGTCCTATTTTGCAAAGAAAGTTTAAACACGTTCACTTTGCAGGGGAACATATAGCTGATTGGCAGGGATATATGGAAGGAGCAATTGAAACGGGTGAAGCCGCTGTTGCTGCTATTTTGGGATAAATATCTCTCCCTAAATTCCCCTTGAAAAGGGGATAACCGAAATCCAATACACGCCAAGATAGACAGGACTGATATTGTTGTATTCAATAGCCTGATGCCGGAGTACACTTCAGATAGATATAGCACTCGAAGCAAAGGATAGGAAATAATAGAAGAGAAGTAAACGATGTCAACAGATGAAACAATAGCAAGTTTTGATGGCAAGTTAACGATAATTGAATTATAGCTGCTCAATTTCATTGCGAGGCTAAAACGAGTAAATCGAGTTGGTTTACTTTTTTTTCTATCTATTTAATTTTGTTCTTGACTTTGTTTCACACTCCACACGGACACTTTGACGCGACGTGCTATGACGCAGGACACCTCACGCCAGTCGCTCCAGGAACCCCCCAGCACGCAAGCGATCTCCTCTGTGCAAGCTCAACCCTCTATACGAACAAGTTGTTGCGCTTCGCTTCAAAGCTCTAACTTACCTAGTAGATGAGTGCGGTGAAGATGTATCTCTATATTGCTAACAGTAAGAAATGCGATCGCAGTTCTTTAGTTTAAGAAAGTCGAATATGACAGATGTAATGGATTTGACGTGACATTTATTCGATGCGATCGCTCGCTCCTTGCCGATAAATTAAAGCTAACGAACGAGGAAAACCTCGCCGCTCAACAAAACTAGCAATTCAATCAAAAACCATACATTCAGGAGACGAAACATGAAACTGACCTATCGCGGTACAACATACGATCGCCATCCTTCTCAAGCTGACAATCGCCCATTTCAGCAAGTTCGCGAACCTGGAGCAGCTTATAACCTCAGTTACCGTGGCGTGACCTATCGGCTCGATCCTAACGCCCAACCTGTAGAATCTGCACGACCAGTAACCTATCAAGCAATCTATCGAGGCATTACCTATTTTGTTCGCAAAACTGCGCGCGGGGAAGTTACATTTCTCGCTCAAGTTGAAAAATCTCCCGCACAAGCGCCTTCGCCTAGCCTGCTAAATCGGCTGTTTCGAGTTTAGTATGCTGCGCGGAATTTTCCTCTTGGGCAGCATAGTTCCACTGGAAGAACCCTAAATTACAATATCTAGACTTAAAATCAGCGAAGAATGATGAAACGGCTAATTGTATGCTGCGATGGGACTTGGCAAAACTTATCTAGCCCGTATCCAACTAACGTTGTTAAAATTGCCCAAGCGATCGAACCTATAGACAGTAACGGAATTCCTCAACTTGTCTTCTACGATGAAGGTATCGGAGCGGGAAATCAAGCAGAAAAGCTACTTGCTAGAGCTGATAGAATTCTGGGTGGAGCCTTCGGAATTGGTATTGACACTAATATTCAGGATGCCTATCGCTTTTTGTGTCTAAATTATGAGATTGGTGACGAGATTTACTTATTTGGTTTCAGTCGAGGTGCTTATACTGTACGCAGTCTCGCGGGATTAATTCGTTGTACCGGAGGTTTACTGCTGCGTCAAAATATCCGCGAAGCACCTTATATGTATCAGATATATCGCGATCGCCAACTCACTTTGCAGGAGAAAGAGAAATTCCGCCAAGTACCTAGAATTCCCCAAAAAGGCGCATATAGTTCTGAAGCAGAGCAGGTTTATCAACAGCAAGATCGGCTTTATCAAGAATGCCGAGATCGGGCGTATCAAATTTATCGCGATCGCAGCTTTCTTTCATTAGAAGAAGCAACAGAAAATCCTGATTCAGAAAAAACACGACAGGATTTGCAACAGAAAGAGGAGAAAGTGCGAGAATTATTAAATCGCGCTCAAATTCCACTGCTAGGCGATCGAGAGAGTAGGCGCGAGGTTAAGATTACCCTCTTAGGATGTTGGGATACAGTTGGAGCGTTAGGCGTACCCGATCGAATTCCGGTTCTGAGCAGATTAATAAATCGCAAATATAAATTTCACGATACCTATCTCAGTTCAATTATTCAGAATGCCTTGCACGCTATAGCAATTGACGAGATTCGCAGAGTCTTTAATGTCACCCCAATGCAAAAAAGTTCTAGAGCGGGCGATCAAACGCTGGAGCAAGTATGGTTTCCAGGCGCTCACGGCTGTACTGGTGGTGGTAGTTGGAATGAGACAGGGCTATCAGATGCAGCTTTAGCATGGATGATGGATCGAATTACAGGTCTGGGTCTAAAGCTGGAGTTCGACCGGATGGCGGTTGAAGGTGGAATCAACCACAACTATCAGGCTGCATTCAACAACGAACCCGATATCTTTTATAGATTAGCAGGGGGACATTGGCGCGAAATTACTGGAGTTGCCAATTTAGAATCTGCCCAATTTCATGAAAGTGTAAAAAACCGCTGGCATTACGCCTTTGACAAAGATAACCCTCCTACTAAACTTTATCGACCAAAAAATCTTAAGAAATATATTCAAGAATATCCAGAACAGTTTCCAGGCTGGAAAATATAGCGTTTCCATGTATGTGCAATAGCGTATGTGCAATAGCAATCCTATTTGATTCATGAACGTGGAGCAGGCTAGAAGCCTGCTTTACAAATCATTGAGAACTGCTAAATACATCTTTAGGGGCGCATAGCCGTGCGTCCCTAAAGAATTGTAAGACAATCCACGCTTTCCGTTCGATTCCACGCAGGTTGGTTGCCTCACTATGGGATCGCAAAACAATCCGTACTTCCTCTTCACTCACTTGCCGTCGATCGTAAAGTGTTTAACTTGACTACCCAACCCTAATCTATCCAACAAAAACGCATAATCAAAAGCAGTTTCCTTCAAGCTTTCATAACGCCCAGACGCACCTCCATGTCCTGCACCCATATTCGTTTTGAGTAAGAGAACATTGCGATCTGTTTTGAGTTCTCTCAACTTTGCCGTCCATTTCGCTGGTTCCCAATATTGCACGCGAGAATCATTCAAACCTGCATTAATTAGTAAATCTGGATACTCCTTCGCCTCCACGTTGTCATAAGGAGAATAAGATTTGATGTAATCGTAATAAACTTTGTCGTTGGGATTTCCCCATTCATCCCACTCGATCGTAGTTAGTGGTAAAGAAGTATCGAGGATAGTTGTCACGACATCGACAAACGGCACGTCAGCAATAACTGCTTTAAATAAGTCAGGACGCAGATTTACAACTGCACCCATTAATAAACCACCCGCACTACCACCAGAAATAGCTAAGAGATAGCTATGCGTCCAGCCTTGAGCAATCAAATACTCCGCACATGCAATAAAATCAGTAAATGTATTTTTCTTGTGCAAAAACTTACCATTCTCATACCATTTTCGCCCCATTTCGCTGCCACCGCGAATGTGTGCGATCGCAAATACTACACCGCGATCGAGTAGCGACAAGCGATTAGAAGAAAATGCAGCGGGATAGGAATAACCGTAAGAACCATATCCAGTTAAAAATAATGGATTTTCCCCATTTTTTTGGATTCCTTTTTTATAAATAATTGAAATTGGTACTTGCACGCCATCTTCCGCCGTCGCCATCAGCCATTCACTTTGATATTGGGTGCGATCGTAGCCCCCTAGCACTGGGGTTTCTTTTTTCAACTCCCGTTGTTGAGTTTCCATATCAAAATCAAACACGGAATCAGGAGTAATTAAAGAAGTATAACTGAAGCGTAAAGTCTTGGTATTAAATTCTGGATTATTCCCTTCATAAACGGCATAAGTTGGTTCGGGGAAAGTCATTTCATATTCTTCCCCCGTGACGAATTTCTGGACTCGTACCGTTGGTAATCCATTTCGGCGTTCGTAAATGACTAAATGTTCGCTAAAAGCACTCACACCCAATAAAAATATGTCTTCTCGATGAGGAATTATCGTTTCCCAATTGTCTTTTGTCGGGGAACTAACGGGGGTTTTCATCAATTTAAAATTGATCGCCTCATCATTAGTTGTAATATAAAAATTATCGCTGTGATGCTCGATATCATACTCCATCCCATCTGTACGCGGGTGGATGAGTTGAAAATCGCCTGTAGGATTATTCGCTGCTAGATAATGCACTTCTGAGGTAATCATGCTGCCTAATTCTAGTAGGATATAAGCTTGAGAGCGCGTTTTCCCTACAGATAAATGGAAGGCTTCGTCAGTTTCTTCATAAACTAAAATATCTTCAGCGATCGGTACATCTAATGAATGTCGCCAAAGTTGAAACGGACGGTTAGCATCATCGACTTTAGTGTAAAAAACTGTACAGTTATCGTTTCCCCAGGCAAAAGAATAGTAAGTATCTTCTATGCTTTGCTCGTAAAGTTGTGATGTGTTTAAATCTAAAAAATACATTGTGTATCTTTCAGCACCACTGGTATCAACTGAGTAAGCTAATAGCTGATGATTGGGACTGACTTGCAACACACCAATATTGAAAAACTCGTGTCCTTCTGCAAGTTGATTTTGATCTAGCAAAATTTCTTCAGCAGCATCCAGACCACCTTTTTTGCGACAATAAATTGGATATGCCTTTCCTGCTTCGGTACGAGAATAATAATAATATTCATCTTTGCGATAAGGAACAGATAGATCGGTTTCCTGAATGCGATCCAACATCTCTTTATACAGTTTTTCTTGCAGAACTTCCGTATGCTGCATCATTGTTTGAGTATAAGAATTTTCTGCTTCCAGATAAGCAATAACTTCAGAATTTTCCTTTTCTCTGAGCCAATAATAGTTATCTACTCGTTCGTCGTTATGTAAAATCAGCGACTGCGGCTTTTTTGCAGCAATGGGTGGAGTTAACTTGTTTTGTGGAAGACGATCCTGACTCATAATTTGTAATTGTTGAAATTTGTGATTTTTGGCGCTAAAGATGATTTGATAAATCTCCTTTGAAAAGGAGGAATTTGAGATAATCTTTAAAAAGAAGGACTTTTATATCGCTTTAAAACGGACTCAGCGAAAGTATCTTTGAGGCGATCGATCGCCACGAAACGTAAATCGCGCATTTGATAAATTAACTTGACATCTTTTTGCTTAAAATTCAAAAATTCTAGCCCTTGTTCTTGACCGCTCATCAAAAAATCATTAATTGCTACGCGGTAGTTCTTATCTTTCTCAAGGGGTTCGCCATTAATCATCCAAGTACCAATATCAGCTTTTTTACTTACATTTGCTGTTTGCAAAAAGCCTCCCGTTCCTCTGTTAGCTTGCCCTTGTTCTAAAACTTTTTCTAGCAAACTTCCTTTCATTTCTACAGCTAAAACTTTCCCTCCAAATGGTAGAACTCGAATAATATCGTATTGAGTAATTCTTCCTGGAGGGATGACATCATCAATCCGAATTGAACCACTATTAAATATAGCTAAATCTGCTTGATACGCCTCTCGAAGCATGGCTTGAGCGATTAATGCCGTGAGATTGGTAGCGCGATTGCGGACGCTTGATTCTAAACCATCTAAAGCAATATTTGTAGTTGCGATCGCCTCTTCTGGAGCAAAGCCCTCTGCTCTAAATCCTTGATATGCTTTTTCTATCCATGCGTTGACTACTTTCGCCACGCGAGGATCTTCAGGAATTGCCTCTGTAACTGACTGTAATTGAGAATCTACGACTAGTTTTTTTGTCTCAATATCGTAGCGCAAATTGTGAATGTAGACGCTACGCGCATTTGCGTCGGCTTTAAATAAAGGTGTAAAATCTTCTCCCCGCCATTGTTGAATATTTTCATGTTCGTGTCCCCCTAAAATCAAATCGATTTCTGGGACTTCTGCGGCGAGTTTTTGGTCTTGAGCCAGGTTTAAATGAGTTAAAGCAACAATAAAATCGACTTGACCTTTAAGTGCTGCAACTTGAGTGCGGGCGGCTTGAATTGGCTCGGCATAGCTGACATATTTTTGTTTATTACTATCTATCGTTAATCCAATTAAACCGACTCTAATAACTGTACCGCGATCGCTTTTTACATTTAATATTTGCGATTCTGCTACGCCAGGAAAAGATTTACCTTGATTATCCCTGACATTACTAGAGATCCACTTAAATTGAGATTCTTTTAGGCGTTGGAAAAACTCCGATTCGGCTAAATCGAATTCATGGTTTCCAAAGGTCGCGTAGTCAAAACCAACAGCATTCATCACCGCTACCATGTGTTGACCAGCCAAAGGTTTACCATTCACCTTCGCAGTCCCCAAAGCCGAAGGGCTAAAAGCATCCCCAGCTAGTACGGTGTAGGTGCGAGGATTTTGACTGAGTAGTTCTTGTCGCAAAGTTGCAACCCGCGCTAATCCGCCTCGTTTTCCCCCGTCCACTGGGGCGATTTCATAAACATCGTTCAGATGTAGCAAAGTAATCTCTACAACCTCAGCCAACGCAGGGCTAGCGATACATAAAGCTACAACTTGCAGCACCAAACCCCACGCGACAGAGAACGATTTCATCTTCGGTTACATATTTAACGCCAAGCGTCTTTGTAACACAATCATCACCAAATTGGTAAGCAAACAGGTGCTAGCGAGTCCTAGTAGGATGTATGTAGGAGCCATCACCACCCCAATCGATAGCCAAGTTGCGACGTGCAGGATCATAATAAAGGCAAAAAAGCCAGCGACTCCTGCTGCTTGCCAAACTCGCGCTTGAGGGTGGCGCAGCGCCGTGAAAATCATCGTCGCCATAGTCGCAACTAAAGTAGCTGGAACCAAAAAGGCACAAATACTAACGCAGTGGGTGCGCGAAAACTCCGCCATGACATGTAAATCCAACATTAGTTCTCCCGATCGCGTTGCCAAATATTACAACAGTTACCACCCCAGACTCTAGTAACTTTAAACTTTTTGAAACAATATGAGGGAGATAAGAGAGACAAGGGAGACAAGGGAGACAAAGGAGACAAGGGGGCTGAGGGGGATACTGATAACTGATAATGCGATCGCTCATTTTTGACATTATTAAGCGCTGGATTCAACGCAAGTTTCCGACTGTGAAGTGGTTGAAGACTCGACAGTTGGTAGGGTGGTTGCGCGATCGCACTCAGCCGCAGCCGCTTTTACTCGATGCCCGCACTGAGGCAGAATATCAGGTTAGCCACCTTCCACAAGCCCAGCGCATCGATCCGCATCATCCTAACTTAGAGGATATTGCTGTGGATAAAGATGTACCTGTGGTCGTATATTGCTCTATAGGCTATCGCAGCGCCAGAATTGCCCAGCAACTCGAACTGTCAGGATTTACAAATGTTTACAATCTGGAGGGCAGCATATTTCAATGGGTAAATGAAGGCAACCCAGTCTTTCAAGGCGATCGCCCCACCGTTCGAGTTCATCCTTACAATGCGAATTGGGGCAGATTGTTAAAGGCTAAATATCGTAGTGAGGGGTAATTGGTAATTGGTAATTGGTAATTGGTAATTGGTAATTGGTGAGAGGCAAGTAGCAAGACGTATAGTTTTAACTTTTAACTTTTGACTTTTGACTTCTTATCCTAGTCCTTTTTCAGTACAGACAGCGTGTAATGGAATATCCCAAGGATCTGTGGGAAGTTGGGGTAGGTAGGCAAATTCAAATACGATCCCGATGGTAGGTTTCGATCGCCACTCAGGAGAAGATAGGAGGCGATCGTAGTAACCGCCACCGTAGCCTAAGCGATAGCCGCGATAGTCACAAGCAACTGCTGGAACGAGGATTAAATCGACTGCTGAGGGTGATATGGTGGGGGCTGTGGAGAGGGGTTCGCAAATCCCATACGCCCCAACTTGAATTTCATCCCCAGGTTTCCAGATGTGCCAAGCTAAATTTTCGCCGACACAGCGAGGAAGTCCCCAGTTGTAATGGTTATGGTGAAATAAGGAATTTAGATCGGGTTCTTGACGACAACTGAAATAAGCCAGGATGGTTTTATGTGGGGTAAATAAGGGTGAAGCGAGCAGATGGGAGACAATTCGATCGCTTTTTTCGCGCCATTCTTGCTGAGATAAAGATTTACGTTTTTGAAGTAGCGATCGCCTCAGTTCCACCTTATCCATGATTACAAAACTCCGCGATCGCTTCAGCCTTGAGTTTTTCTAATGGAAAGCTATTAGGATAGGTCGAAAACATTAGCATAATGCCTTGGAGCGTTGAGGAAAAATAAAGCGATCGCTGTCGCGGTTCTACGACTCCAAGCTGGACAAACATTTCCGTCTGAATTTCAAATTGCCTTGCTTGCTCGTCCATCAACTTCTGGCTATATTTTGCTACCACTGGATCGAGACGCGGTTGGGTAAACAAATTTAGATAGAATCGGAAGACTTCGGGTTGACGGCTGACATCTTCGAGCGCACCTTCAACAATATGCTGAATTTGTTCGGCAGGGGTTGTTTTGGCTACAGCCGCATTCATCACCACTAAAACATCGTTGATTCGGAGATCGACTAGCGCCGCTAGCAAATCTTCTTTGCCTTTGAAGTAGTGATAGAGCAGCCCTTTTGAGATCTGAGCTTGCTTGGCAACATCATCAATTGACGTAGAATAGTAGCCCTTCTCACAGAACAGAGTCATGGCTGTTTTAAGAATCTGTTCTGTGGTGGCGCGACGGATGCGTTCGTTTTCTGTTGGAGTGCGTGGCATTAATACTAATATTGTGACTCGCTCAAGAATTGAGTGATGAGACGATACACCTCTTGCGGATGTGTCAGCGTGGGTATATGGTCTGCGCCTTCAATTTGAGCAAAGCGAATGTCGGGAACTCGTTTGAAAAATTCAGCGATGCGGTAGCAGTCTTCACTCTCTTGAGTACCAATGATGAATAGCGTTTTGGATTTTAGCTCATTTAGCCGTTCGATCGCGGGTGGTTGCCTCCAAACTTGGTCGAAGTTTTTCCATTCAAACGCTCTTAAAACATTGTGATGTTTGATTTGGTAAAAGCGATCGCGCTGCGGGCTGTTCATGACAACATGGACGGCATACACTGGAGAGTTCAAAGTCACTTCGAGCATTTTCTCTACATCTGGAACTGCTGCCCAAATTGCTTGGACATAGCGATCGAATTCTGGTGAGAATTGAAAACCCGTCAACCCAGGAGCGACAAGCACGAGTTTGGTGACTCGTTCTGGATTGTCTAGAGTAAAATCGGTGGCAATTTGTCCGCCAATCGAATGACCTACTAAAACTGCTTTGTCGATTTCCAAAGAGTCTAATAGCCGTCTGAAATCCTCAACATGATTTACAGGTTCGAGCCGTGGCGATGACTTGCCAGTACCGCGTTGGTCGTAAGTCATGACTTGATGAGTTTGAGCCAACTGTGGGGCGATAAACTGCCAGTCACGCGAATCGACTCCGCCACTATGCAGCAGGACGACCGGATTGCCCTTTCCTTGAATATCATAATGCAAATCCATTTTGACCTCCTATACCTCAACGCCTTGCTAGTAGCTGAGAGCGCTGTTTTCGCTTATTGTTGCGATACTACTAGCTTACTTTAGACTGAACAATCAGTCAATATAAAACGAAGTCGGTAATATTCGCACATAGCGATCGCCCTCTATCGCAGGATCGCATCCAACAATTATCGGTTATGGCAATTACTCAATTGAATGAGGTATACGTATTTGTAGGGGCGCACAGCTGTGCGCCCCTACAGATATATTGCATTTAGATGGGAATCGCTATATCAGTTATCAGTTCAAATATTTTGACTTTGCATTTTTGACTTTCGACTTCCTTAGTTATCTGCGATCGCTTCAAACGTTTTGACTTTTAACTTTTAACTTTTAACTTTCTGACTCACCAATACAAATCCCCGCGTCTTACCTGAAACCCGATCTTCTGTATCCATTGCTTGCCACAAATCCGCTGCTTTTACCCATACTGGAGGATATTTATAGCGCGAAACATCGAGAATTAAAAATCGATCTGTTTGTTGGTTATAGGCGGCGAGAGGAGAAATATGTCCGCCTCTTTCTTGTCCAATTTTGCGACGCAAGTAATTAACCAAAACAAAGTTATTTTCTTGGCGTAAATTCTGTGCGACGAGCTGACGAAACTGCTCTAGATTAGTATTAGTACTATGATAAACTTTAGCTTCTACACCATAGCTAGCAAGTAGCTGACCTAACTGTTCTAAAGTCATACCTTGACGGGCAACAACTTCAGGTGCAAGAACTTTTTTAGTTGATGCGTTATTAAAAAAGTTTGCCTGGGTAAATACTCGATAAGGTGTATATTCAGGAGCAATGGGAGCGGGAATTGAGAGGGCATTTAATACCATTACTATACTGGCAACCCCACAATATGATTGAGTATTTTGGGTAACGTACTGCGTACTTAAATCCCAAAAATCTTCCCGTGCTTTACTTTGTAGTAATAATTGTTCTCCCATTTCAGAGTTGAAGGAGATTAAATTATTAGGTAAGGGTAGTGTCTGCGTCAATACGCTATCACCAGCCACGAACAATGCGATCGCGCCGAGTTTGATTAAGGGCGTAATTGTCCTAATTTTAATTGTCATTTGTCAGAAGATAGCCATTACAGTTTGCCTAAACCTTTCGCAGTTAAAAATTCGCGCACGACTTCTTTAATATCGCGAAATTCCCCTTCAACTTGATAATTTAAATTGCGCATTTCCTCTTCATTAATTTTTCCACCTAGTTGCGCGATCGCCGGACGTAGTTTGGGATACTTTTTCAAAGTTACCTGTCGCACGATGGGAGTTGCTTCATACGGGGGAAAATAACCCTTATCATCTTGCAGAATCGTTAAATCTAAACGGGCGATTTGAGCATCAGTAGAGTTCCCTGCAACTATATCTACTTGTTTATCAATTATTGCCCGATAAATTAATCCCAAATCCATCACGCGAGGTGGTTTATTTAACTTCAGATCGTAGGTTTTTGCTAATCCTGGAAACCCATCCTCGCGGCTGATAAATTCATAGCCGAAGCCAGCTTGCCACTGGGGTGCATATTGGGTAGCTTGCGAGAGAGTGCGAAGATTGTACTTGCGTGCATCTTCGCCGCGAATAATCATGGCAAAAGTATTTTCAAATCCTAAAGCTGGGGTAACTTCTAATTGAAACTGCTCGTAGCCAGATTTTACCTGTTGATAAACAGCTTTTGGATCGCTAATTGGCTTTTGTTTTAAAATAGTTGTAAATGCCGTTCCCGTATATTCGATATAAGCGTCAACTTGTCCGGCGAGCATTGCTTGATGGCAAACAAACGTACCTCCTAAATCTAGACGACGAGCGACTTTTAGTCCAGTTGCAGATTCAATTTGTTGCGCTAACAGTTCGCCTAAAATATTTTGTTCAGTAAAATTTTTGGAAGCAACGACAATCTCACCGTTACCCTCAGAAGTGTTAGGATTGCAACTGGCGATCGCCAACACCAAACTCACAGTAATTAAACACAAAAGAATAAATTTTTTCATGTTTCATAATATTTGTTCTTGATAGAATTAACGGTAATTTGCTAATAATTGCGGAATGTAATCGTAACCATCTACACCGATCGCCGTCATAAATTGCGGTCGATATTGTGCCAATACTTTTTGAAAAGCATCCTGTCCCATTTGCCCTTGTAGTATAGTCAACAAACCTGCTGCTTGTCGCCACTCAGGAGAAGCAATACGCTCTAACATATACATACCTATACAACCAACATAAATCGCTTTTTCTGTCTGTTGTAAGCCATAATATGCTTCTGCTAAGTTAACTAAGTTGAGTCCTTGAAGATACAAATCTCCGGAAGCTTGAGCGGCTTGAAATCCAGATTGAAGATAATCGATCGCAGCTTGAGGTTGAGATAAAACTAAATGCGCTGCACCAAGGCTGCTGCAACATAATGACAAGCTTTGTCTGTCATTTAACTGTTGAGATAGCTTCAATCCTTGTTGTAAATAACCGATCGCCATTTCATAAACTTCTGGTTCCGATCTTTCTATAGCCTGAGCCGAATACACCTCACTGTAACCCAAATTTGCTAAAGCATTGGCTTCACCTAATTTGTCTCCCACTTGGCGACTGAGAAGTAGCGCCCGCTGGCTGTAATCAATTGCCTCTGCATACTGTTTCTTAGCCACGCAAATTCGGCTGAGATGATTTAAATCGGCAATTTCACAAGGTACATCCTCCGCAGCACGGGCAATTTCCAAAGCGCGATCGTAAAACTGGGTTGCTTGGTGATAATTTCCTACAGCCTGCTGCGAATAACCTAAAAGTGTCAAAATTCGCGCTTTTTCCTGAGTGCCTTCGACTTGTCGTAAAGGTAAATCTAAATAGTCGAGGGCAGATTGGAGGTGTCCGCCATTGAACGAAGCAAAAACACCACCGTAGAGGGGAAAGTATTGCTTTTGAGCAAAGGCGCGTAAAATTTGTAGTGCAATCTGAAAACAACCATCCGCTAGCCGTTCGCGATGGCTGGAATTGAGGCTAGTTGCTTGCATGAAGCCATTCGCTAACTCACCCCAAACTGCGGCAAACGTGAGAAAACAAGAAATTGCTAGACTTGACCCCAGCTTGGCATCATAAATTCGCTGTTCCGTCCACCCAACGAGTCCCCGTTGCAAAAACTGTAAAATCAGCGCCATTTCCACCCAATCATCGAGATGGAAATATTGCTGAGTCGTCCATTCTAATAGCGATCGCTCTAAAGCTAGAGTTTGAAATAATGCTTGTGGAATCGGACTATTAACCTGTTTTGCCCACAGCGCCCAAGGTCCGCGTTGTCCTGGTACGTTCTCAAATCCGATCGCGCTTTGCCCCCCATCGTATACCCAGCTGACTAAATATCCTTCTAAATGCTGCCAAGACTGCAAGCCGCGATCGATTCCCATCGCAACTTGTTGCACCTCCGTCGCCATTTCTGACTCGATTTCAGTTGCTTGTTGTTTTAAAGCCGCAGCTAATTGTTTGAGTTGGGCAATTGTCAGTGCTTGCTTTTGATTCGGATCGATAACTTGTAATAAATCGGCAAGTAAATAGGCTGGTTCGGAAGCGGCGATCTGTTCTGCTGCTTTAGCGATCGCGCTAGCGGCTCGATTTTGGGCGGCGGCGCGTTCCCATTCGCTAGCGATCGTTTTGATTGCTCTTTGGGAACGAGTCGCTTTCGCTTGCTTTAATTCGTCCTTTACCGTCTCAATCTCATGTTCGATCTCCATCGTGCGTTCGTCCAAACAGCGCTCGAAAATCTCTGCCGTACCGGGAACGACTTGTTGCGCTAGCATTTGATAAACTTGCTCTTTAGAACGAATTTGCCCTTTCAGGGTAATTTGTACGATCTGATCTATCAACGCCAAGTAGCGATCGCGCAGCGTCGGAGAATTGGAATGAGATAGAGAATCGGACATGATTGTTAGTAGCGGGTAGTTGGTAATTGGTAATTGGTAATTGGTAGTTGGTAGTTGTTGGGAGTTACCGATCGTTATTATTATCCTAACCCCTAACCCCTAACCCTTCGCTCCTCACTCCTCACTCCTATGTTCCGCAAATTTGTATTAATCGCTACGATAAGTGCGATCGCTGCCGCTCTATTTCAATTATCTAATGCGGCTCGAACGCAAAATGTCGCCCAAATTTATGTTTTTGGCGATAGCCTTTCCGATCCTGGGAATGTGTTTAAAGCTTCCCAAGGACAATTTCCACCCAGTCCACCTTATTTTCGCGGCAGATATGCAGATGGTTTAGTTTGGACGGAATATCTCGCTCAACAATTGAAATTAAACGCTAATCTCGATACTAATTTCGCTTACGGTGGCGCTACCACAGGCAATTCACAGGAAGTTCCACTAGGATTGCTAGCACAAATCGATCGCTATCGGGCTAGTCATTCCTCTACCTCTAATAACGCTTTATACATAATCTGGGCTGGAGCAAATGATTATTTGGGAGGTGGAAATGACACAGATCGACCAGTCAATAATTCAGTTGAAGCTGTCAAATCACTGGTTCAAATTGGCGCAAAAAATATTTTAGTGGTTAATTTGCCAGATTTAGGTAAACTACCAGGAACGCGCAACACGCAACAATCTGAAGTACTGAGCCAACTAACTCAAAACCACAATTCTCAACTAGCTAATGCTTTGAAAAACTTACAGCAACAGCTTAAATCTGAATCCAATATTATTTATTATGATGTCAACGATCTATTTAATCGAGTTATGAACGAGCCAACTAAATTTGGCTTTCTCAATGTTATGAATACCTGTTTAAATGGCGAACTTAGCCAATATATAGTTTGTCCCAACCCAGATAAATATTTATTTTGGGATGATATCCATCCCTCTACTGCTGCCCATAAATTGTTAGCAAAAACAGTTGCTAACAGGTTAAAATCTGCAACTACACAAACTCAGTCTGCTTATACCAATTGAAAACAGATTAATCCGTTTCAACAGGTTTCGTCTGTGTAGTTCTGCATTTCTATTCGCGCAACATCTGAAAACTTCAGCTAGATTTTAAAGCTTCGTCTAGCACTTTTCGCGCTTCTTCTGCTTTAGCTTTTGCTTCCTGATAGCGGACATTTGCTTGAGCAAAAGTTTTCAAGACTTTAAATCCTTCCTTTAATCGGGCGATTTCTTCATCGCTAACAGATTTATCGGTAAATAGCACGTCAACCGCTTTACGAATTTCCAACGCCTCCGTGCGAGATTCTTGTACCTTCAGCTTTAAGGTAGCTAAGTTATTAAGTATCTGTACGGCTTGGGTAATTGCATCCTCATCGCTACTGAGATAATCCATCGGCTGTTCTTTGACTTCAATCAATTGCTGCGAACTAAATCCCTCCGCTAAATCGGTGGGTAGTTCCCCAGCATCGATTAGTTCCATCAGCCGATCCATCGCTTTATCGCGAGCTTTGGCTGAATCTTTACCAGAGACATTCAGGACAACTTCTGGAGCTTGAGGGAGAGTATATTTCGCCATAACCTAATTATATGCAAGAAGAGTTGCACAGCTACACTTTTGTAACAAGCGCGATCGCGTTACATGCTTTATTTTACGGTAAAAGTCAACTGTTATAGTACATGGGTATTAATTTGTCATTTGGTAATTGGTAGTTGGTAGTTGGTAGTTGCTCCTCTACCCCTCTGCGCCTCTGCTCCCAGCTCGTTCCTGCTCCCTGCTCCCTACTCTTTTAATTGGTGAAGAAAGCACGATTGAGGTTGTTGTTTGTCCGTAGTGACTAAGTTGCTCGATTAGCCTTTCGAGATGGGTCAATTATCAGCGATCGGCGACTAGTTAATTCTTTCTTACAACTTACGATTTACGATTTACGACTGAGTAATCTTATGGAAATTAGCTTACTACTACGGGGACTATCAATTGGTTTGGCGATCGCCGCACCTGTAGGACCCATTGGTATCCTCTGCATCCGCCAGTCACTTGCATTCGGTTGGCTACATGGATTTGTAGCTGGTTTAGGCGCAGCAACAGCAGATGCAATGTATGGTTGTGTGGCTGCATTTGGACTTACCTTCGTCACTAACTTCTTAATCGAACAACAGTTTTGGCTGCGGTTGGTTGGCGGTGCTTTCCTTTGCTACTTGGGAGTCAAAACATTTATTAGTATGCCATCTGAAACTGCGGCATCTACCACAAGCAGCACTCTTACCGCAGTTTACACTTCAACATGGATGCTCACACTGACAAATCCTGCAACAATCTTAGCTTTTGCAGCTATTTTTTCTGGATTAGGCTTAGCCAGCATCAAACAAAATTACCTATCAGCAATCCTCCTAGTAATTGGAGTTTTTTGCGGCTCTGCACTGTGGTGGCTGCTATTGAGTACTACCGTCACGCTAGCAAAGACAAAGCTGAATTTGAAATGGGTTAATCGCCTCTCAGGTACCGTCATCACAGCATTTGGAATTATCGCATTACTAAATCTGTGACACCTCACGCAAAATCCCTTTGTGTTCTTCTTTTTTGCGTCTACTCTACGAGAACGCTGCGCGTATGCGCCTTTGCGTGACACAAAATCATGCTTGTAAATTTTTCTATTTATCGGATAACTGTTGCAAAACAGACAGAAAATTTGCCTACTCTAAGCCTATAAACTCGCACTTAAGATGCGATCGCTTTTGCAATTAAATATTAAATTTAATGAATTTACTTAAACTAAGTTAAATGCACCTGCCAAAAATCATCAAGGGGTAGTATTTTTCGGCAGGAAAATGGTACTCTGTTCGCTTATAGCTATAAATTAAATTCTCACAATAAACTCTCATAGATTCGTTTCCATCGTTCGCGATCGCAATCTGACTGGAACTACCGATCTTTAACAGTGACCAGTGACCAGTGACCAGCGACCACGCACCACTCTTTCCTGATAACTGATAACTGATAACAGACGTTACATGTAACGTCTCTACACTGATAACTGACAACTGATTTAAAGGCTTACCTGCTGTTTTCTCGATCGATCGTTCCTGTCTGTATCGTTTGCCCAAAACACTAATCGAACTCAGGATCTATGTTACTGAGCATTGCCAATACATTCATTAAGCGACCAGTCTTAACGACAGTCTGTACCGTGGTTATTCTTTTACTGGGAGCAATTTGCATTCCGCTGTTGCCCTTAGATAAACTCCCAGAAATGGCATTAAAACAAGTTACCGTGACAGCAAATTATCTCGGTAGCGATGCCAAAACCACAGAAGAAAACGTTACCACCGTACTAGAACGACAGATCAACGGTACGGAGCGGGCTGTATATATGTCCTCTCAAACAACGAATAATGGTGACACGACCATTAACGTCTCCTTTCCTACGGAGATGGACAGAAATACCGCTCAAGTCCTCGTTCAAAACAACGTCGCCGTTGCTGAAGCAGAACTACCAGAAGAGGTAAATCGCACGGGTGTTGTTACGCAAAAACAATCTCCAACAATTACTATTGCTTATGCCTTTTATTCAGAAAAAAACGAGCAAGGTAACTATATTTACGACAACGTATTTATTAGTAATTATGTCGATCGCCTGATTTTTGATGAAATCAAACGGATTGAGGGCGTAGGCAATTTAAGAATAATTGGCGAACGAAGATATGCAATGCGGATCTGGCTCAATCCCGATGCCTTGGCTGCAAGAAATTTATCAGCTCAAGATGTCATCAATGCCATTTCCGAGCAAAACATTCAAGTAGGGGCGGGTAGAATCGGTCAGCAACCGACCCAAGCCAAGCACGACTATGAAATCGCCTTACGCGCGATCGGTCGCTTTACGACTCCTGAAGAGGCTGAAGATATTGTCGTGCAAGTGGGTCAAAACGGGACGCTAACGCGGCTCAAAGATGTCGGTCGTGCTGAAGTTGGGGCGCAAGACTATAGCGCTACGACTCTATTTGATGGCGCTCCTTCAGTGATTTTATTAGCCTATCAATTGCCTGGAAGTAATGCTTGGAATACAGCCAACTTAATTAAGGCGAGGATGGCAGATTTAGAGCAAAGTTTTCCGCCAGGATTGAAAGCAACGGTTGGTTTAGACAATACGTTGTTCGTCTCAGCTTCCCTAGATGAAGCCTTTAAAACTTTAATGGAAGCGATCGCCTTAGTCTTTTTGGTAATCTTTATTTTCCTCCAAGACTGGCGTACCACAATTATTCCCGCCCTGGCAATTCCCGTGTCCTTAATTGGGGCGATGGCATTTGCTTTCATGTTTGGGTTTAGCCTGAATCAGTTAACGCTATTCGGAGTCATTTTAGCCACGGGTTTAGTCGTAGACGATGGAATTGTAGTTGTAGAAGCGATCGCCGCTAAATTATCTCAGGGAATGCGACCAGTGCAAGCGGCGATCGATGCGATGGGAGAACTGACTGGGGCAATTATTGCTACATCTGTGGTGCTGATGGCAGTATTTATTCCCGTGACCTTCTTTCCAGGCACGACGGGAATTGTCTACAGACAGTTTGCCTTAATTATTGCCTTTGCGATCGCTATTTCTACCTTCAACGCTCTTACCTTTTCCCCTAGCATGTCAGCCATCATCATGCGACGACAGCAGGAGGTGCATGGACCCTTGGGCTGGTTTTTTGGCTGGTTTAATCGCGGGTTTGACTGGTTTAAAGAACAGTATGGCAAGTCAGTAGAATTTCTAATCCGCCTGCGGATGATAGTCATCCCAATTTTTCTAGCAGGCTTAATTGCTACGGGTTGGCTTTATCAGACTACACCCCAAGGATTTATTCCCGAAGAAGATCAAGGCTATTTCTTTGCGATCGCCGAAGCTCCTTCGGGTGTCTCTTTAAATTACACCACTAATCTCGTCCAAAAAGTTACCCAGATTATCAAACCCCTACCAGAAGTCGAACACGTAGTTGGTAATGCAGGCTTTGGTTTTCAGGGTAATGCCAGTAACAAGGCACTGTTTTTCGTCAAGCTCAAAGATTGGGAAGAACGCCCCGGTGCAGACAAGTCAATCTTCGGACTCCTGCAACAAATTAACCAAAAATTGCAAGCAAACGTTCCCGAAGCCAGACTAATCGCTGTCAACGCACCACCAGTGGATGGTTTAGGGAGTACGGGTGGTTTCGAGATGTACATCCAAAACCGCCAAGCCTTACCAATGGAAGCCTTGATTGATAACACGCAAAAAGTAGTCGAAGCAGCAAGAAAGCGTCCAGAGTTAGCGGGTGTATTTACTCAATTTACCTTCGGTGCGCCGATGATGGAAATCTCCATCGATCGCGAACAAGCTAAAGCCTTGAACGTCCAATTGAGCGATATTTTCAATACGATGCAGACGTACTTGGGGGCGAGATATGTCAACCAATACGTTCTCGGCGGACGACTGTATCGCGTGCAAGTGCAAGCAGAAGAGACATCGCGCTCTAACCCTGACGATATCGGTCGTTTATACGTCCGTTCTGTAGATGGGAATTCCGTACCACTGAGTAATGTGGTGAAAGTCGAGCAAATGACCTATCCACCAATTATTACTCACTACAACGTTTATCCATCGATTAACATTCAAGGCGCACCCGCCCCAGGTTACAGTACCGGACAAGCGATGAGAGCAATGGAAGAGGTAGCAGAGCAAGTATTGCAACCAGGATTCGGTTACGCCTGGACAGGGACGGCTTTTCAAGAAAAAGCTTCTGGTGGTGCTGCCCCAATTATTTTTGGTCTAGCCTTTGTGATGGTGTTTTTAGTCTTGGCGGCGCAGTACGAAAGCTACGTTGACCCCATCATCATCATGATTACCGTACCTCTAGCAATTTTAGGCGCGATCGGGGCGTTGCTGCTCCGTGCCAATTTGCTCCAAGCAGGTTCGGTTTGGCCTGTTGTCAACAATAACATTTACGCTCAAGTCGCTCTCGTCATGCTAATTGGCTTAGCCAGTAAAAACGCAATTCTGATTGTAGAATTTGCCAACCAGTCAGCAGAACTAGGCATGAGCTACACCAAAGCAGCAATTCGAGCCGCAGAGGAACGCTTGCGACCGATTCTGATGACAGCAATTTCTGGTTTAGTTGGTTTTTGGCCTTTGGTCATAGCGGCGGGTGCAGGAGCCATGAGTCGCTGGTCATTAGGAACAGCACTATTTGGCGGCTACCTATTTTCGACGCTTTTGAGTTTGTTCTTAGTCCCGGTGCTGTACGTTGCGATTAAGAACATGGAAGAAAATTTCTTGAAACCAAGTAAACCAAAACAGATTCAGCCTAAAGAAGACAGACAGCCGCAGCCGTTAGCTAGGTGATTTATCGTTTGTCATTTGTCATTTGTCATTGGTGGTTAATTAATTGTGACTTTTAACTCCTGTACGGGCGGGTTTTGGACGAAGCGCTCTTGTCGCAAACCGTGAATCTGTTGCTAAACCCGCCCCTACAACTACTGACTTACCCATTACCAATTACCCATTACCAAACCATGTTTCGCAACTGGACTCTTGACGACTGGATCAACCACGTTTTGTTTATAGCTACAATTCTGTATCTGTTTTACTCCTTCTTTTTGCACCATTGAGCAGTTATTAGTTATCAGGGAGCAGTGACCAACAACCATCAACCATCAACCATCAACTAACAACCAAAAAACAGCAAAATAGTAATTGAGGATACATCTGTAGGAGCGATTCATGCATTCAAGCACCCAGCCGCAGGATTTGGCGTGGCAGTTCTGGCTGGCTTTACCACTCTATCCATTTGGCAAGCGGCGGACGCTTTGCACGGAAGTTGTGCGGGATACGATCTGGACGTTCGACCAGCTTCAGGGCTTTTTCTATGCGGTTGTCACGATTCGGATGACTGTTGTTAAGCTTAATGCTGGTGGTTTGTTGATCTATGCACCCGTTGCCCCAACAAAAGAGTGCATTCGCATGGTGAATGAGTTGGTGGCAAAGTATGGTGATGTGAAGTATATTATTTTGCCTACCAGTTCGGGATTGGAACACAAGATTTTTGTTGGTCCTTTCGCTCGATGTTTTCCTCAATCCCAGGTTTTCGTGGCTCCGAACCAATGGAGTTTTCCGCTCAAGCTACCGCTATCGTGGTTGGGGTTTCCTGGCAAGCGCACTCAAGTATTGCCGGAAAACTCTAAACAGGCTCCCTTTGGGTCAGAATTTGACTATGCCGTGTTGGATCTGGACTTAGGCAAGGGTTCTTTTGCAGAAGTCGCACTTCTCCACAAGCGATCGCGCACTCTACTATTAACTGATTCCATCATCTCCATTCCAGAAGAACCACCCGCGCTTTTGCAGTTAGATCCGTATCCTTTGCTGTTTCATGCGAGAGATAGTGGGGACGAGGCAATAGAAGACACTCCCGCCAATCGCCGTAAGGGATGGCAGCGGATTTGCTTGTTTGCAACTTACTTCCGTCCTGGGACGGTGGAAACAGCAGGACTGGTGCAGATGTTAAGCGATGCTGCCAAAGCCAAAGAGCGATCGCGACAAGCTTACTTTGGCTTATACCCGTTCCGTTGGCAAGCGGGATGGCAGCGATCGTTCGATATGCTCTGTAGCAACGGTCGTCCGTTTGTCGCCCCAATCTTGCAAACTCTAATTTTTCCCCAAGCACCAAAACAAGTTTTAGACTGGGCAGATAAGGTAGCAACTTGGGATTTTGGACGGATTATTAGCTGTCACTTGGATGCACCGATCGCCACAACTCCTTATGAATTCCGACAGGCTTTTGCTTGCCTAGAACAAAATCCCCGCGCGAGTCAAAATGCGCCTCTACCAGAAGCAGATTTTGGATTCTTGCGGCAACTGGAAACATTTTTAGTCAAATACGGCGTTGCTACGCCAGCTAAAGAGAAAGTTTAACGAATAGTTATCAGTTATCAGTGTAGAGACGTTACATGTAACGTCTCTACACTGGCTCAATGTGGCAGTATATACTTATGTCAGGAAGCGTCGCCAGACTGTGATTCATGAACTCAGAATTGTTGACAAGATTGCGCGCTTGCTGTAAGGATGAAGCGGCATTCGAGCAGATGCAACAACTTCTGATTGACAAAATTCAACCTTTAAAGCAAGAAATAGAGCGCGCGAATTTACAGGTAGAAAGGCAGAAAGCCCTGTTTAACGCGATCGCCCGACTCCGAGAACCCCTCGATCTTGAAGCGATTTTTCAAGCCACGGCTACTGAGGTGCGTCAACTTTTGGTAGCAGACCGAGTGGGAATGTTTCGCTTCTATGCTGATTCTGGTTGGAATGACGGAGAATTTGTGTCTGAGGATGTTGCCGCTGATTTTGGCTCAGCCATAGCGCAGAAAGTCCACGATCGTTGCTTTGGCGATCGATATGCCATCCATTACCAACAGGGACGGGTGCAGGCAGTTGCCGACATCTACGACGCTGGGCTGAGTGACTGCCACATTGAGATCCTCGCCCGATTTCAAGTTCGGGCTAACTTGGTCGTGCCACTCCTACAGGGACAAAATCTCTGGGGATTGCTCTGCATTCATCAATGTCGCGCCCCGCGTCAGTGGCAGGAAACCGAGATCGAATTTGTCCATCAGATTGCCAATCATCTAGGGGTGGCTCTCCAGCACGCCGAACTACTTGCAGAATTACGGGCAGAGATTGTCGAACGACAGCAAGCCGAACAACGCGCTCAAGAGTTGAATCAGGAATTGCAGCAAGCGATCGTCGAACTGAAGGCGGTGAATAAGGAATTGGAAGCCTTTAGCTATTCAGTCTCCCACGATTTGCGCGCGCCCTTACGCAGTATTGACGGCTTTAGCCAGGCATTGCTGGAAGACTGCCTTGACCAATTAGATAGTACCGGACAAGACTATCTGCACCGCATCCGCTCCGCTACCCAGCGGATGGGGCAGTTGATTGACGATCTCCTCACCCTATCGCGAGTTACTCGCAGCGAGATGAGCAGGGAATCAGTCGCTCTGAGCCGATTAGCCAGTCGTATCTGCACGGATTTACAGATGGCTCATCCAGATCGGCAGGTGGAGTTTGCAGTTCAACCTGGTTTAGTTGTCCAAGGAGATCCCCGTCTGCTGGAAGTTTTATTAGATAATTTATTGAATAATGCTTGGAAATTTACCTCTAGGCAGTTGCAGGCAAAAATTGAATTTGGGGCGATCGCACAGGAAAATGGGATTCCCGCTTTCTTTGTGCGGGATGATGGCGTAGGCTTTGACATGGTTTATGCTGACAAGTTATTTAGACCGTTCCAGCGATTGCATGGTATGAACGAATTTTTCGGTAATGGAATTGGACTTGCTACAGTGCAGCGAATCGTGCATCGGCATGGGGGACGGGTGTGGGCAGAAGGGGCATTGACACGAGGAGCGACTTTTTATTTCACGCTCTTCACAGAGGAGGTCGAGGCATGAATGGGAATGGCGATCGCAAAGTCATTCTTCTCGTAGAAGATAATCCTGACGACGAAGCATTGGCAATCCGCGCCCTTAAACGCCATCACATCGGGAATGATATTGTCGTCGCCCATGATGGAGTCGAAGCCCTGGACTACCTGTTTGGCACGGGCATATATGCACAACGAGATGTCAGCAGTAAACCGACCGTAGTTTTGTTGGATCTAAAGCTACCTCGCGTCGATGGGCTTGAAGTTTTACGCCGTTTACGGGAAGATGAACGCACTAAACTATTGCCCGTGGTCGTCTTGACGACTTCTAGCGAAGAGCGAGATTTGCTCAATAGTTACAGCTTGGGGTGCAACAGTTATATTCGCAAACCCGTGGATTTTCTTCAGTTTTCCGAGGCAATTCGGCAATTAGGGATGTATTGGCTATTGATGAACGAACCACCACCGCTTTAGGAAAGCGCGATGAACCTTCACCTACGCATTCTAGTTGTCGAGGATTCGGAAAACGATATGTTGCTAATGCTGCGGGAACTGCGGCGGAGCGGCTATAGCGTGGATTACGAGCGGGTAGAGACTGCTGCCCAGATGCAGGCGGCGCTCGATCGCCAGTCGTGGGATATTGTCATTGCCGATTACACTCTACCTGCGTTTAGCGCTCCAGATGCCCTGAAACTACTGCAAAGCCAGCAGCGTAATTTACCGTTTATCATTGTCTCCGGTACGATTGGCGAAGAAACTGCTGTTGCTGCTATGAAAGCGGGAGCGCACGACTACATCACCAAGGGTAATTTAGCTCGGTTAATGCCTGCGGTGGAGCGAGAACTGCGCGAGGCGAAGGAACGACAAAAACGACATAACGCAGAACAGGCATTAAGAGAAAGCGAAGAACGGTTTCGTCAATTGGCAGAAAACATTGCCGAGAGCGTGTTTTGGATGTCAGACCCCAAAGCGCGTCAGCAACTCTACGTCAGCCCTGCCTACGAACGTATCTGGGGGCGATCCTGCGAGAGTTTGTATGCCAACCTTATGGAATGGTTAGAGGCAATTCATCCTGAAGATCGGCAACGCATTCAAACAAACTTCTTCGAGCAGGCTTTAGCAGGTCATTACGATGAAGAGTATCGAATTATCCGTCCCGATGGCTCAATCCGATGGATTCGCGATCGCGGTTTTCCGATTCAAAATGACTCTGGTGCATCTTACCGCGTGGTAGGCATTGCGGAAGATATTACTACTCGCAAGCTGACAGAAGCAGCCCTGCGCCACGCCCAACGTTTGGAAAGTCTGGGGACTCTGGCAAGTGGCATTGCCCACGACTTCAACAATATTCTCACTCCGATTCTGGCAACCGCTCAACTGCTATCTCTAAAACTCCCCCTAGACGAGCAGGATCGACACCTACTCCAGCTGATCGAAGACAGTGCCAAACGCGGGGCAGATTTGGTTAAGCAAATTTTAGTCTTTGCTCGTGGGGTGGAAGGCAAGCGAGTGCCATTGCAACTCAGACATATATTGTCAGAAGTCATGCACGTTGCCCGCCAAACCTTCCCCAAAACCATTGAAATTTATACAGACTTTCCCACTGCTAATCTTTGGACGGTTGCTGCCGATGCTACGCAGCTGCATCAGGTATTCATGAATCTCTGCGTCAATGCCCGCGACGCTATGCCCAATGGTGGAACTCTCGGGCTTGCAGCTGAAAATAAACTCGTTGATGAAGCCTGTACTCGGATGAATCCAGAAGCTAGCCCGGGTTCTTACGTGGCGATCGCGATTTCGGATACAGGAACGGGAATTCCATCTGAACTGTTAGAGCGAATTTTTGACCCCTTTTTCACGACTAAAGAAGTGGGCAAAGGGACAGGACTGGGTTTATCCACTGCGTTAGGCATTGTGAAAAACCACGGTGGTTTTGTCAAGGTGTACAGCGAGGTGGGAAGAGGGTCGCAATTTAAAGTATACTTACCTGCGATCGAAGATGCAGAGACTCAGCCAGCAGCAGAACTCGCGCTTTTGACTGGCAACAACGAGTTAATTCTGATTGTGGAAGACGAACTATCGATCCAACAGGTGACTCAAACCTCCTTGGAAGAGTACAATTACAGGACTCTGATTGCCAAAGATGGGATTGAGGCGATCGCTCTCTATGCCGCTCGTAAGTATGAGATCGATCTCGTGCTGATGGATGTGATGATGCCGTTGATGGATGGGTTAACTGCAACTCGCACCCTACAAAAACTCAATCCTAAAATCAAGGCGATCGTTACGAGTGGTTTAGCATCGAATAGCCTGATGGCTGAAATAACCGAAATCGGTGTCAAAGCATTTTTACCCAAGCCCTACACGACGAAAGAATTATTGGACGCAATACATAAAGTTTTGCAGCTTGATAGGTAATTGGTAGTTGGTTGTTGGTAATTGGTAGTTGCTCCTTCCGCCCCTCTGCTCCCTTTCCACTAATACTAATAACTGATTTACAGCTCAAATTCCACTTTGACGAC
>NZ_PYCI01000083.1:0-28952 GCF_003015105.1 Chroococcidiopsis sp. CCALA 051
GCTAGTGGCTGGTGACTAGAATAACCTCCTTGTCTCCCTTGTCTTCCTTGTCTTCCTTGTCCCCGTTTTCCTTTCACTAACCCCGAACTCCTATTTTTTCGTCGGATTTACTTGTCCAGCCAGTTTGCGGTAATATTCCATTTGTGGATCGGGACGACGATTAGGCGTGAAGCTGGGTTCGATTTTTTCTGATTTGACTTCAGTTATTTGCCGATCTTCTGCCGATTCTATATTATTTTGGCGATCGCCTTCTACGTAATAACTAGAAGTTGAAAATCCTAGCGCTTGCAGCAAAACTAGTAAGCGTTGATAGAAGAAACCAAAGATTTTGCGAATAAATCCAAATATTTGATACAGTAATCCTTCTAGGCGAATGAACGAGTTCCGAAGCAGTTGCTGCAATCTATCCATACTATTGACCTCTCAAAGCAGCATCAATCTAACTTTGGGTGTAACCGTAATACTAACAGTCTATATTTCTCAGATTACTACTATAAGTCAACATTTGTTGACCACCAAATGGATGATATAGCGATCGCCCCACAATTCCTATCGTGCGATCGCAATTCTTGTCAATATAATACATAGGCGTTACGTGTAACGTTTGTACTACTATGTCTGAATCCTATCAACCTCTACCTCCCCTCGATCCTAATTTGGATGTCAGCAAAAATCATTATTGGAATTATCACAACATTGAAGCGTTAATTAGTTGTAAAAAACCTCTAACCGCTTCAAAAGATGAAGATTTATTTATTACCGTGCATCAGATTTGCGAACTTACCTTCCATCAAATGATTATTGACATGGAACGGGTGTTAGATGCTTTATCAAAGGCATTAGATACGGATTTAGTTATTAGTGCTACTAGCGAAGTGTGTTATTTCTTTCAAAGAGTATTGCGACTGTATGAGGTTGTTAATACTACCATGCCGATTCTCAACACTATGCGAGCATTTGTCGAATTTCGGACTAGCACTGGTCCTACAAGTGGCTTTCAATCAGTTCAATTTCGGCAGTTAGAAATTATGAGCGGAGTGAGAAAATATTGGGTAGGTGGGACTAAAGATTCTGAAGGTAAGTTACATATTGCCGAGACTGAATTCGATCGCAAATATGGCGATCGCATTACTCAATGGTTCGAGCATTATAAAGAACATAACTTAGCACATTATTACGATTTACTCATAAGTCGTGCTGTAGGTGAAACGCAAGCTGAGAAAGTTGCCCATTTACGCACTTATCCTGATGCCAATGCAGTTCTCACCTTTTTGCAAGCCTACGATAAATGTCAGACTCAATTTCATCAAGGACATTTAGGCTTGGCAATTCAACAACTTAAAATTGTTGGAGTAGAAGTCGGGACTGGGGGTACGTCTTTTAAAGATTATTTAGCGAAATATCACAGGGAAGAAGCGCCATTGTTTCCAGGGTTGAGCTAAGGGTACGTTAAATAACGTATCCTCCAAAAATATATGTAAAAATAAGCACCTTTAATAGTGGCACAACAACCGTATATTTTCTCGAAACTACCTCTCATGATTGAGTAAACGCTCCTATAGTTTTGAGTATGAAAATTTACAAAGAAGATTTGCATTGGGCAGCTTCCCAAGGCTTAATTACTGAGGCGCAAGCAGACGCGCTATGGCAAGCATTATCTCACCGGAGCGACCATCGCCCCCAATTTAATTTTGCCAACGTAGCTTTCTATTTTGGGGCTTTGGTTGTCATCTCTGCCATGAGTTGGTTTATGAATTTAGCATGGGAATCGTTTGGTGGCGGCGGAATCTTCCTATTAGCTAGTATTTATGCGTTTTGTTTTGTAATGGCAGGCAAAACTTTGTACTTTCGCCAAAACATGAAAGTGCCTGGGGGATTGCTATTTGCGATCTCAGTTTGCATGACTCCTCTAGCAATTTATGGACTGCAAAGATGGACGGGATTTTGGATTCAAGGCGATCCAGGTGTATATCGAGATTACTATATTTGGATTAAAGGCAGTTGGTTTCTAATGGAATTGGGGACTGTTATTTCAGGTTTAATCGCGCTCAAGTTTGTCCGATTTCCATTTTTGACTGCGCCGATTGCGTTTTCGTTATATTTTATGTCAATGGATTTAACCCCATTGTTATTTGGTAAAAATGAATTTAGCTGGGAACAAAGACTTTTGGTTTCTCTATGGTTTGGGATTGCGTGTATTATCATTGCGTATTTAGTCGATCTTCGCACGCGCAGGCGCGATGGAGATTTTGCTTTTTGGTTGTATTTATTTGGCTTACTTGCCTTCTGGTTTGGTATGACTTTGATGAGCGATAGCAATGAATGGCAAAAATTTATTTATTGTTTAATTAATTTGGGATTGATTTTGTTATCGGTATTATTGAAACGCAAAGTTTTTATGGTTTTTGGCGCTATGGGTGTTTTTGGGTATTTAGGTCATCTCGCTTATACAGTGTTTAAAGATGCCCTACTATTTCCATTTGTCCTCACTATTTTGGGAATATCTATTATTTATCTAGGTGTGCTATATCAACGCCATAGTAGAGCCATTGAGCATTTCTGCGATCGCTGTCTCCCACAAGAATTGCGGCAATTGTTGCCGCGAGATTAGAAGATAACAATTTGGCTGAAACAATTAAATGAATAGTTGAGCCACACCTGTAATATTGTCGCTGCCATACCCATTGGCGATCGCTGTTTGATATACGTCTCGAACAGCAGCAGATGTGGGAATCAGCGCTTCAACTGCTTGTGCTGTTTGGATGACATAGCGGAAATCTTTTTCTACTAGTTCAATTGGAAACAGGGGTGCGTGATTTTGTGCCAGCATCAAATTTCCGGCAACTTTAGCAGCTGGACTGATGACGGGTAACTCACCCAGGCATTCAATTGCTTTGGCGCTGGTTATCCCATTTTTGGTCAACATTCCTACAATTTCTGCTAATGCTGCAACTTGAATACCAAATAGTGCATTGACTGCAAGTTTCATTGCCATACCTTGACCATTAGAGCCAACATGATGAACCGCTGAAGCACCTGCGGACAGCAGAATATCTTGGACTTTTGCTAAGGTTTCTGCCTCACCTCCAACCAAGTAGATCAGCTTTCCAGCGTCAGCTTGCGGACGAGAACCAACGACGGGAGCATCGAGAAAGGCTACCCCACGGCTGGCAATTTCCTTCGCTAATTCTGTCGTCCAATCTACGGTTAACGTGCTAGATTCAATTGCGATCGCATCTTTCCTTAGTCCCAGCACTGCACCTATTGTGGAGTCGAGCCAAACACTACGTGACACTTCGTTATCAGCAACCATACTAATAACAATATCGGCTTGCGCGGCGGCTTCCCGTGGTGTTGCAGCATAAACGGCTCCTTGGTTCACCAAAGGCATTGCTTTTTCTGCCGTGCGATTGTAAACAATAACCTGATGGTTTGCCTTGAGTAGGTTCTGTGCGACGCGAGATCCCATTGCTCCAATTCCTAACACTGCAATTCGGCTCATACTCCACCTCTAAGTCAATGTTTAAGTTGATGACTCTACTTTAGTTGCTGCAAAAGCAGCAGTAAATAATAATTCACGAATAACTATCGTGTATAATTTGCATGAATCAATGTATGGGTAAGTCAAAAGTCAAAAGGTAGGGGCGGGTTTTGAGCAAAAATTTTTGGTTCTAGCTGTCAACCTATCTGCTAAACCCGCCTGTACTCAAAAGTCAAAAAGAGTATTCGTAGCTCAGCAATGGATTTCTCGGTGCTACAAATTTTTGTGGAAGTAATGAGACAGGGCAGTTTTGCCGCTGTAGCACGCGATCGCAATATCGATCCATCTTCCGTTTCCCGCGCAATCGCAGGTCTAGAGGAAGAACTCGGTATTCGGTTACTTCAGCGGACGACGCGCCAGTTATCCCCTACCGAAGCTGGTATGGCGTATTTCCAACGTATCGAGCCATTAGTCGAGGAGATGCAGCAGGCGATCGATATAGCAACAGACGTGACAGGACAGCCAAAAGGAACGCTGCGGGTGACGGCTTCTGTTTCGTTCGGACTCAAGTGCATCGTCCCTCTATTGAGTAGCTTTAGCGTGATGTATCCCGATCTCACAGTCGATCTATTACTCACTGATGCGATCGTCGATTTGTTAGCTGAAAGAATTGACGTTGCAGTTCGTCTCGGACCACTCGCAGATTCTACTTTAATTGCCCAACAACTGATGCGAACTCGCTATTCGGTCTGCGCTAGCCCAGATTATCTCAAGCGATGGGGTCAACCACAAAAACTGAGTGATGTAGAGCAACACAATTGTCTTCTCTTCCCTTTGGCTGGCTTCAGATCGAGATGGATATTCATGGATAAAAATGGGGACAAGAGCGAAATTCCCGTGCGTGGGCGCGTTGTCATCTCTAGCGCGATCGCACTTCAGCAGTGCGCGATCGCTGGAATGGGTTTGGCATTGCTGCCCCACTGGTTAATTGACGAAGATTTAAATAATGGCAAGCTTGTCAACGTGTTTCCAGACTACCAAGTGACGGCAACAGATTTCAACACCGCAGCATGGCTGATCTATCCTTCTCGTGCTTACGTTCCGCTCAAAGTGCGAGTATTCATAGACTTTCTCAAAAAACATATCTCAAGCTAACTACGACAAGTCAAAAGTTAAAAGTCAAAAGTCAAAAAATTTGACATAACTAAGCTAGCTACCTTACTAACAACCAACAACCAACAACCAACAACCAACTACAACTGATTTTTCGCTTTAAGCTGCAAATACCGATCTACCAACTGTTCGGAAATCAAATCGGCTGGTGCATCTAATACTAAAACCCCTTTTTGTTTCAACCCAGCAAAGGCAACTTGACGCTGAGATAATAAATCCAAAGCCACAGCACGGGCATAAGTCGCATTCACTTCATCTGTAGAAGTATGAGCTAAACGATCCACAAGACGATCGCGTAACGTAACGCAAAAAGGTAAATAACGGGGTGTCAGTCTTCCTAATGCAGCTAATAATTCGGCAGAAGCGGTTATATCAACAATGTCTGTAATTAATACTACCAAGGCTCTGCGAGCTTGTTGTTTGATAATACTCGTGACAGCACCAATATAGTCAGATTCGAGTAATACGGGTTGAATTGGTGTCAGGCGATCGATCAGTTGGTTTAATTGATTTTGTCCTCGTTCCGGTGGTATCCAAGTCTGCATTTGCTTATCAAATACTCCCACACCCACGCGATCGCCGCGATGAATTCCCGCTAGTGCTAAAGCCAAAGTTGCGTTTAAACCCCAATCAAACCGCTTTAACCCTGATACTTGAGCCGTCATCAAGCGTCCTCTATCCAATAGAATAATCAGGGTTTGTTCGTGTTCTGGCTCCAAAACTCGCACCAAAGGACGGTTGCGACGTGCCGTAGCTTTCCAGTCAATCAACCGCAAATCGTCACCCGTACCATAATCTTTAAGTTCGGCAAATTCCGTTCCGATTCCCCGTTGGCGCAGCTTGCGAATTGAACCAGCCGATTGTAGCGTCAGACGAATGGAGAGCGATCGCAATCCTACCAAGTCAGGATAAACCTTGACTTTCTGACTTTGAGGAATTTTCCAGTTATCCCAACCTAATCCCCAAGCACCCAATTGTCTCACTTGCAGATCTCCCCAGGCAGATTCTCCCCGTTGGTTGGGGTGAATTGTATAAGTTAAGTCTGTCGTGCTGTTATATGCAAGAGCAGCAGTCAGCGTAGTTGCAGAAACAGCGAACTGCATCGGGTAATAATCACAAATCTGAATTTGAGCTGATTTTTTCAACGATCGCACTGTCAAAACCACCGGATTATCCCGTCCGATGGAGAGTCTAGCAGGCAGAGATCGCTCGACTTGGACGCGATGACGGCGTACCATTAGGCTATCGGCGAGCGTCAGCCCTAAGATAACAGCATCAAACAGCAGCATCACCAAGATACTACGCGGTACGTTCCAAAGTGTGGCTAATAGGGGTGCGATTGCTATTCCCAACAACAGCAACAAATAAACTCTTCTGGTAGGAATCATAGGGAGATAGATAAAGGCATCATACCAATTTACTCTCAGTTGCGGGAGTCGGTGTAGAGACGTTGCAGGCAACGTCTGTACGGGAGTCAGGATTATTTTTGACTTTTAACTTTTAACTTCTGACTTTTGATTCCCGATGCTATCTTGAATAAGAATGATTATCATTTTAAAGTACTGTCTAGCACGATTGTCATGCTTGCAGAAGCTTCCAATACCGATATTGCCATCATTGGCGCTGGTCCCCACGCTCTCACGTTTATTGCCTACTTGCTGCAAAAGCGGAAAAAGCTGCGGCACAGGTTTGCTGTTTTCGATCCAAGTGGAATGTGGTTGCAGCAGTGGCAGCAACAATTTGCGGCTTTTGAGATCCCTCATTTACGTTCTCCTGCCGTCCACCATCCCGATCCCAACCCATACGCCTTGCGAAAATTTGCCGAATGTCGTCCCCAGGAATTATTTGCCCCTTACGATCTGCCAGGAACGCAATTATTTCAAGATTTTTGTACCGATTTAATTCGCCGTTTGGATTTGCCACCAGTTTTCAAAGCAAAGGTTTTGCGGATCGAACCCTTACAACATCGGTTGCGTCCTCGGTTTCGCTTGTGGCTAGCAGACGATCGCACGGTTGTTGCCCGTAGGATAGTATTCGCCAAGGGTAGCAGTCAAATTCACACACCTGAGTGGGTGAGTCAAATTCAGTCTCCTTATCCGCCAGAACGGTTATGTCACTCTCAACAAGTGGATTTGCAAAAATTGAACTTAGCTGGAGAACGCATATTAATTATTGGTGGTGGATTAACCAGCGGTCATTTGGCTGTAGGCGCGATCGCCCGTGGTGCTAAAGTCGTGTTGATGGCAAGGCGCAACTTACAAGAGAAATTATTTGATGCCGAACCAGGGTGGCTGGGACCGAAATATCTCAAAGATTTTTGGGCAGAACCGGACTGGGAAAAGCGTTGGTATTTAATTCAACAAGCTAGAAATGGGGGTTCCCTCACGCCAGCAATGATGCTACAGTTGCGGCGGCTCATGCGGTGCGATCGCTTGCAGATTCAGGAACAATGCCAAGTCGTCAAAGCAGTATGGCAAGGGAATAGTTGGTTAGTGCATTGCCATAATGGGGAAGAGAATGAATGCGATCGCATTTGGGTCGCAACAGGGACGACACTTGACGTGACTGCCGAACCTCTGCTGTCAGACATGCTCAATACCTTTCCTCTAACTATAGCTAGAGGTTTACCCGTTCTCGATCCCTGCTTGCGCTGGTCGGGATGCGAATTTTATATGATGGGTGGCTTGGCAGCATTACAAGTAGGACCAACTGCTAGAAACTTATCAGGTGCAAGAATGGCAAGTGAAAGGATCGTGTCTGCTTTGTAGCTTCACTGTTGGCAAAGGTGACAGTTACCAGACTGGAATTTTTTACTCTTAATAAAATCCTGCACGCGACTGCAAAAAATATGGCGATAGCTATAGCTAACACCGCAACTGAAACCTATATTTTGTGCATTTTATAATACAGTCTTAGCGTGCAAGATATTGTTATCTTAGTTACTTCAAGTCATTTTTTACAAAAGTTATTCTTTGATAACATTTAAACACTTATAAAAAGACAGAATCACTTCGCCGATTGACGATCGCAAAAGATGTGCTCGACTGATTTTTGAACATCTATCTTAGGAATGAGTTCAAAAGAATAAGCCAAAAGAGTTGTGGAATTCAGGGAAATCAGCAACTGTTGTCTTAACTAAAGCAGTTTTTTGAGTTTGAGAAAATATCGTAATCCATGTAACTTTTTTTCTTTGCCATTCTCGGTAATTATGTAAAAAGGTGTGAGGTATATACTAATGAAACGACTTTTTAGAGATTCTTTTTTCGTTTCTCTAGCGGTTATTGCTGCTAATTCTTTATATTTAAACTCAGCGATCGCGGGAGATATAAGTTCAGTGACTCCCATGACTGCAACTAGTGTTGAGACATTAACGACAAAAGAGCGATCGCCACAGCTAGCTCAAGTGACTTCAGTTTCCCAATTATCAGACGTGCAGCCTACAGATTGGGCATTTCAGGCATTGCAATCTTTGGTAGAACGATATGGTTGCATTGCGGGATACCCCGATGGAACTTATCGCGGTAATCGCGCTTTAACTCGTTATGAATTTGCCGCAGGGTTAAACGCTTGTTTAGATCGAGTCAACGAACTGATTGCCACCGCTTCTGCCGATATGGTCAACAAAGAAGACTTGGCAACTTTACAACGGTTGCAAGAGGAGTTCGGTACGGAACTTGCAACTTTGCGCGGTCGAGTCGATGCTTTAGAAGCAACCACCGCCGAACTAGAAGCAAATCAATTTTCCACCACAACCAAATTGAGCGCTCAAGTCATTATGGCGGCTAGCGATACTTTTGGCGATGACGTGGAGGACAACACAGTCCTACAAACGAGAATGCGGTTCAATTTCCTGTCTAGTTTTACTGGTACAGATCAACTGCAAGTTCGCTTGCAAGCAGGTAATTTTAGTGCCTTTGACTATGTAGGCAACATTACAAATGAAGGACAGATAGCATATGCTACGGGTACTGATAACGATGTTGTCGTAGATAACCTCAACTACAGTTTTCAAGTTGGCGATAATCTAAGAGTTTGGCTGCTAGCTAACTCTGGAGAATACGACGACGTTTTTGATATTGTCGATAACCTGATTACCGACACGAATGTAGGTGCAATTGGTAATCTCAGCTTCAACCCCATCTATAATGCAGGGGGACAGAATGCAGGGATAATTACAGAATTCTCAATAACTGAAGCTTTGAAACTGGGGCTTGGCTATCAAGCTGGTAATGCTGAAGATCCTGCCCCTGGTAACGGTTTATTTAACGGTAGCAATAGCTTTCTCGGACGATTAGAGTACGGGACTGACAGATTTAAGGTTGCCTTTGCCTATCTCCATACGTATGACGAAGCCTTAAACACGACAGAACAAGGTAGTATTCGATCGCTGGTAGAAGTCACAGATGCTGATGGCAGCACGCGATCGGTAGTGGGCAATCACTACGGTGTAGAAGCACAGTTTGACATCACCCCTGGAATTAGAATTGGTGGATGGGCAGGATTGAGTAAGGCGATCGTGCTTGGAATGGGTGATGCTGATGTGTGGAACTATGCTCTGTCTCTCAGTTTTCCCGATTTGGGCAAGGAAGGAAACCTACTCAATATTATTGTGGCGGTGGAACCTAAACTAACGGGTACGAGTGGTTTTACTGTTGCTGATGGCGACGGTTTAGAAAGAAGAAGAGATCCCGATACTGGGTTGCACGTTGAAGCGTCGTATCGATATCAATTGACTGATAATATCTCGGTTGCACCGGGCGTAATTTGGCTGACTGCTCCAGGTCACGATAGCGACAATAGCGATATTGTTGTCGGTACGTTGAGGACAACGTTTGAGTTTTAGTTGTTAGTTGGTGATTGTTAGTTAGTGGTTGTAAATTCCCCTCATTTCTCGATCGAGATTTGGGGGAATTTTCTATGCACTGAACTGAAAGTAGGCTTTACCTAATTACCTAGTTACTGCTGGCGGTTTCAGCGTACAAACTACCTACACGGTAGGGAGGCCAAAAACGCACTGCTGCCTTACCAATAATGCGATCGCGACTGATAAAACCCCAAGCATGGCTGTCATAGCTGCGATTGCGATTATCTCCCAACACAAGGTAAGACTTGGGTGGCACGATCGCTGCCGCTAAAATGTATTCCGGTGGCTCGGCAATGTAATGTTCTGTTAAAGGGCGATCGTTGATATATACGATCCCATTTTTCACTTCTACCTTCTCTCCTGGCAGTCCAATAACTCGCTTCACATATGCATCGCTAGAATGCTCTTCCTGAATCACTGCTTCTGGAGGGGTAAACACGATGATATCTCCTCGCTGAGGATTGCCGATGTGGTAGCTAATTTTGTCTACGAAGAGGCGATCGTCAATCTGTAAAGTAGGCTTCATGGAAGTAGAAGGGATTAAGTAACACTGCTCCGCAGTTATCCGAATGCCAAATCCAATTAGCAATGTTATTCCCAGTAACTTAGAACCCTCAGCCCAAGGATTTTGCGATTTACTGACTCGAAAGCTGTGTACGGGCATATATTTAGTAATTATTTTAACAGATATATTACGTATTTCTACCATAAACACTAAGCGATCGCTACTATAATCAGATAGATATCAATGAATTTTTCAGTAAATTTACGCACATCAGTTATTAGGGAGCAGGGAGCGCACGAGCAGGGAGCAGGGGGGCAGAGGGACAGAGAAGCAACAACCAATTACCAATTACCAATTACCAATTACCACTCACTTCCTTTCAGTAACCAAAGTAAGGCTAGTCCATTCACCTTTATCGTTGTAACGTCTTATCAGTCTTTGTCGTAGATTTGGCTGTACTAGCCAACCAACTTCGAGAAAAAAGGCTTGTCTTAACTGCACTTGCTGAGGGCAAGTGGCAGAAGCGCCATCTGGTAGTAGCATAACTTGAGTCATTTGGCGATCGGGCTGAGAACCCTCAAAGTAGAGTAACGATCCGGTAATTTTGCCTGTGGAACTGATTTGGTAAGGGTTTTCTGGCGTAGAGTAGATAGTCAATTGTTGTGCGAGGCGATCGCTACCAAGGCGCTCGATTTGCAGTTGTGTAGAATAAGTATCGGGCGATCGCCAGTCGGGATAAATTGTGACCGCTTCCCCTTGCCACTTACCTACCAAGTCATCAACCTGTAGAGGGGGACGTTCTGGAGTTGTCGTACCAGCAAGATATTCGCGAATCAGCGTAATTTTATCCAACTTTCCGTTCGGTGTAAAAAGTTGCACTAAGCGCAAGCGGCGATCGCCATGAATTAAACCAAGTTCTGCGCCAAATTCTGCAAACGGACTGAGTTGAATCGAACCTTGAGAAAACGCACCATTTTCAAAAAACAGTACCCCCTTACCCAGAGAACTGTATTCAAATACTTTTTCCTCGGCGGGACGATTGGATGGTAGGAAACGGACAATTTGACGGATAGTTTTATTATCGTTTAATCCAGCTAGAGATACAACTGTAGGCGTATCTTCGATTAACTCAGCTTGGGGTGAGAATCGTGTAAACGAACCCTGCCATTCACCTAAGTTTTGTAGCAAATATTGCCATTGCGATCGCATAAACAGTGACCAGTGACCAGTGACCAGTTATCAGTGAAGAAAGGATGTGGGTTGTGGGGTGTGGGGTTAAATTGCGAATTGCGTAACGCTTCGCTTCGCCTTCGGCTGACACGTAGTGTAGCGAAGCGTTTATTGCGAATTGCTTCCTCAGCTCTCACGCTCTCTTCAAACTCCTAATTTCTAATTAAAAAATAATTTTATGGCAAATTTAGTCCGTCGCATAGTACTTGCTCAAGCAAGTTCTCTACGCGGGCTTGCTACCGACCTAATAACTAAACTACCTAGCATTCTATTCGCTTGGTATCTTATAGCAATTCTCGATTATGTGGATGATATTTGTAGGGGCGCACAGCTGTGCGCCCCTACCAGACGTGTATTGCATCCAATTGAAAACTACGCTTAGAAATCTTCACACCTTGCATTGCTTGGCGCACTGGTATACGAACCGATAGTTGCTCTAACTGTGTAGCAGTTCTGTTTACCAGAAGTAGGACGAAGGCTGGGAGTAGTACTGCTATCTAAGTGGGAAGCAGAACCACTATAAACTTCTGTAGCTACTCCATCTACGGTGCGATAGACTTTGTAAGTTGGATTACCCGTACCACTCCAAGTCCAAGTCAAATTCATCTCGGTTGTTCCTGACTTGCTACCGGATAGCACGGGTGCGAGTTCAGTACTGTAGCTGCTGAGGCGAGAAAATGCTCTACCCGTGACATCTTGATTTTCTGTACTACTTACTGCACCGCGCAAGAACAGTTCGACTAAACTACCGTCAACACAAGCATAAAAACCGCCAGCACCAAACTTAACGGCGGGTGAGGCGCAAGTTGGATTGATATCTGTATCAGAAATTGAGTCAACTAAAATATCGCTAGCTACAGGGTTTTTGCAAGGATCGATTGAACCATCTGTATTCGGTATGCGTCCGTAACGAGCAATTACCTTTGGATTTAACCAGCTTCCAGTTGTAGGGCGAATATCGTAAACTACTTTGTCATACCCTGCTTGGTAATCAGCGGGAACTGTGTAAGAAGCAGTCGGGGGAGGACAAGCAGGAGGAATATTCGTAATCGGAATTTCTAGATATAAAGCAATTGTGCCATAACTACCTAACTTTGTTTTAATTCCAGCGTCTTCTACAATTTTTTCCAAAGTTATAGTAGAACTATCTGCAACTTCAGTGTCAAGTCGATTAATTCTACTTGCCATTCTAATTTCATGAGTCATGAAATCGAAAGCGCGATTGAGATCGATTTGTCTTTCGGTTTTGGCTTCTGCTTTATTATCAAAAGATGTAATTGTGACCAAGGCAAATCCTGCAATAACAATCACCATTGTACTAATTAGGACTGCAATTAGTAACTCTACAAGTGTAAATCCTCTAGAAGGTTGAGGAATATGAAACCGACGATAAATTCGAGCAAAATATTGTTTCATATAACTCATAATTAGGATGCAGTACACATACCGTCGTCGGTAATTTGATTTGCCGTGGTAGAATCACCAGCGTATTCACCAGTTCTTGTCAGCCCTAAAGTATTAGATATAGCCAAGCATTTTTTATCGTGAATGGAGCTGCGGGCAACAGAAAAGATCAATTTTCCACTAGAATCGACTGGAGGAGGAGGGTTTCTAGAACTGAGAACTGTAAATTCTGCTGTGCCTAAAATACCAAAAGTAATTTTGATGGGATTTCCTGTTACTTGACTAATATTTGTTATTAGTTGAACTCCCTTTGATAAATTGCGATCGCCCGTAACACCACAATTTGCGGTAATTTGTACTGGTGTTGTCGATAACATCAACATGACATCGCAAGGTTGACTTTTACGAATAGCTTGTCTTTGCGCTTCTTGCAAAAGTCCTCTGACTTCAACTACCGCTTGATTCAATTTGACGCGATCTAAAGAACCAGCAAAGCTAGGAAGTGCGATCGCGGCTAGAATACCAATAATGACAACTATTATTAATATCTCTATTAAAGAAAAGCCTTTGTTTCGATTATTTCTACGGACACTTAAGCGACGCATCAGGAATTACCTCAGTTGAAAGCGTTGCAATAGGAAAAATACTGTCTGCTGGCGTGACTTTATAAGTTAGCTGAAGTAATTTGTAAGCATAAGTAGGAGTATCGTAAATAGTAGTTCGAGTCAGAGTGAAACTTTTTCCTGCTAAAGTTTTAGAAACAGATGTTATGGTAGATGGTGCTGATGGAGGTGGTGACGTTGGAGTGCCAAGTATACTATGTAGTAATCCCGCAGCAAAGCCATCAGCAGAAGTAGTGGCGTTACATCTATTGGAATAAGGAAAAGTATTAATTTCGTATTCTTTGGCTTGATTCCTAACGAATTCTAAATCTTTTTGAATCCAAGTAATTGCTTCGTTACGTTGTTCGGTTCTCACTTTAAAAATAACGGCAAATAAAAGTGCTTGCATTGCTACAGCAAGAAATACGCTAACTATAAGTATGGAAATTAATACCTCAAAAAGAGTAAATCCCTCAGCTTGTCTTGGCAATTTCTGTAGATGCATCGATCGCGCTATTTTTACAGTTTTATAATTGATAACGTCGCCAGTTTTTAACTGTACCTAATTTATACCTAGTAGAGCTAGAAAATCCAATGCTAGTATCAACATCTGACAGACTCGATAGATCGTCTGATACAGCAATTCCAGAATATGGGCTTGAAGTATTAGTATGAGATATTGATTCTACCCAGACAACACCATCAATATTTGTGTTGCCGGGACTATCGCATCCATCTCCCGATCCCCCTAGTTGGAGATTCCCCCTACGAGAATAAAAAAAAGCATTTTGAATACAGGCGTTACCATAAATCTGAGTTGCATCGGTTGTAGAAATGATTATCCGTAAGTCCCCTACCTTACCAGGCAAACCACCATTCCTAACATTGCGAATTTTGGCATTTTCTTCAACTGTTATCGAGCCATTGACGTAGATATTAACTGGACTATTAGTTGTATTAACATCGATAGTCGCAGAACCTTTCATTGTGATTGGTCCATTAACATAGAGATTAATCGGACCCGAACCAGAAGTTGTATCAATACTAACAATAGTATTAGCTTGAATATCTATCTTGCCTGTCTGATAGTGAGTTAGGCTACTACTTAAGCTAGGAATGTTTGTGTTTCCTGTAGCGTCTCCTATAGAAACTGGTGTTACTCCTAATGGTGGGTCATAAGATAGAGTAGGTTCAAGTTTCCTGGCAAAAATTTTTCCAGCAACACTGTCAAAGTTGATGCCGTTAGTTGAACCAGAGCTAATAGCATTGAGATAGTCTCCCCTATTACTATCACCTGGTGCAGCAGATCCACTACTAGGACCGAAACCCAAAGAGATAGGATCGTAGTAAATATTTCCATTACTACCAAGAATACTGCGTCCTCCAAGCGATAAGTGTTTGACTGCTAATACGCCAGGAAAATTACTTGTAGCAGGGCTAGAATCTATAGCTGCTGTTACAGCAATATAGGAGGTAGAACTTCCTCGTTTTCCTTCAACTAAAAAAGTTCCTGTCTTATTAGTACTGTGATAACGGTATGCCTTAAGCGTATATGTACCGTCAATACCAATCGCATCACTACAGCTAATGCTTGCAGTTCCCGAACCAGTTCCAGGAGTACATGGCGAAGAATTGGCAGAAACGCTCGTCCAATCATCGACAGCCGTAGTCGAATCATCACTGGTGTTGGGAATGCCGTCTGTTCCCAAATAGGTTTTATTCGTCTTAGGATTAATAGGATCGTAATTAAGACTGAGTAAAACTATATTCTCAGGTTTCGTCATCTGAGCGAGAGTTCGAGCTACTCCTGCTTCTGCTACGGCTAAACTATCCTCAGCTTGAGTGCGGGTAGATGCGATCGCTTCATGGCGAGAAGCACGGAAAATTAGGGTAGTAGCAATTGTTAGTATGACTAACCCCATACCCATAGCGGTAACAAGGCTAAAACCTTTGTCTGTTGAATTGCTATTAAAAACTATTTGCAATTTATGTTTCATCTCCACTCATCTCCTGGTACAAATCAAATACCAGCACAAAATGTTTCTTGCTACAAGAGTGCTGTAATTGAAAAAATTGAATAATGTTTGCACCAAACAGAGATAGGGAGAAGTCTTCATCTAAACGGAAAACCGTGATGTCTCTCAAGAAAAATTACGTAGCTATAAATGATTCAAAGGACTATTAACAAAATAGAAGATTCTGCCTTATTTTCGAGAATAAAGCCAAATTTTCTTAGTAAACCATCCTAGAATTAAGTCTAGCTTGCCCTAATGCTAGGTAGTTTATGACCGTAAAATTACGGTAATTATGCTAAAGATTGCGTGCTGTATTTCAGTGATTTTACGGTAAAGAAAAAGATTGAGTTTAAGGCGATCGCAAAGTATGAAAAATTAGAGAATCTCTAACTCTACAATTTATATCTCTGCCACTTTTGGATCGAACCAATTTTATTATTAGTATATAGATTAAAGCTATTAGCTAAATCTGATAAGCTGAGGACATTATCTGATATATTAATGCCTGTGTTGTTAGTATTAGTATTTTGAAGATCTTCAGCCCACACCACTCCATCAAGATTACTGTTTCCAGGACTCTCACAACCGTCTCCTGATGTTTCTAATTTGAAATCTGCATCCCGATTATAAAGAAAAGCATTTTGAATACAAGCAGTGTTGTAAAGATAAGCAGATTGCGGCGTTCCCGAACCACTGTACAAAATAATAATTCGTAAATCTCCAACTCTGGGCAGTTGTCCATCAGTGCGAATATTACGAATTTTAGAATCTCCTCGCAAATGAAATCCTTCTTTATTTAAATACGAACCTTTTATATAAAGATAAACTGGACCAGCAGTTGTATCAACATTAATTACTTTGTCAGTAATATCAATTTTATTAGTTTGATAATGAGTAATTTGTCCGCTAGTACCAGTAAGTGGAAGCGACAGCAATGAAAACCTGGGATCTGTGATGTCTCCTAAATCCGTACCTTGCGCAGTGAAGGGAAAGTTGAGTTGCAGCTTACAAGCGAAAATTGTGCCATCAATACTAGTATCTGTGGTATCTGATGCCGAACCGATAGCAGCGAGATATTGAGATCTATTTGTACCACCTTTTATGGCATATCCATTCAGATTAGAAATATTAAAAGCAGTCACAGGATCGAAGTAAATATTAGCATTCTTACCTGCAATTCTACGTGTTTGTATTTCAATGCGATCGGGATCGAAAGTAGTATGAGTGCTAATAGCGCCAGGAAAATCTTGAATTGTTACACTAATTGCTACTGTGACTGCAAGATAAACGATAGAATTATCATTCTGACCTGATATTAAGAAAGTTCCTGTTTGCTTTAAATTATCGTAACGATATGCTAATAACTGAAATTGACCGTTACCAATACTGTTAGAACCAGTCAGTGCAGTTATATTAGGAGATACTGACGGTAGACAAGGAAAAGTAATCGGAGTTATCCATTCATTAATAGCAATTGTAGTATCATCGCTTGTTTTAGGAATGCCATCGGCTCCTAGATAATTCTTTCCCGTTTTTGAATCGATCGGATCGTAATTCCGAGTTAGTAAAACTGAGTTTTCTGGTTTAGTCATGAGAGTTAGAATTCTAGCAACACCTCCTTCAGCCACAGCTAAACTATCTCCAGTTTGAGTGCGGGTAGATGCGATCGCTTCGTTACGAGAAGCACGAAAAATTAGGGTAGTCGCAATTGCCATCACGATCAAACCCATACTGAGAGCAAGAACTATAGTAAACCCTCGCTCTTGAGATCGTTTTAGCGCTAAAAGTTTAATTAGAAAGGTTTGTAACGACAAGGTTTTTCCTAGATTGCATTGAACTTAAGATCTAGTTTGCCCTGAAGTACAGTAATTTCTTGCCGCACGATCGCGGTAATTATGCTGAAGATTTCACAAATACGTTTGTGTAGTTTTACTGAGAGAAAGTCTGAGACTTTTATTGAAATTGTAAAGCGCATACAAGTTTATAGAGAGGTAACGCTGTACGTCCGTGTTCTAGCCTTTTTCAATTGGATGAGATACAAGATCTGTAGGGGCGCACAGCTGTGCGCCCCTACGAGGGTATTCCACCATCATAAGAATCGCTATGTGTAACAAAAAAATAGCCAGTTGTTGCTGGCTAAGAAAATCTATATGACTGACAGAACTTTTAAAGTAAAAATACTCTAATGCTATACATCTACACGCGACTCAGAGATCAAATTTTGAAATCTTTCGTCTTGAGAAATGGTATGAAAGACCGAGCTATTCTTGGCAAGAGTACGATACTTATCTGGACTGATTTGAATTGCCTGTTGTAAGCTAATAACTGCTTGTTCGGCTTGCGATTGCAAAGCATAACAGCAGGCAATATTGTACCAAAATATAGGTGTATGAGGCTGGACTTCTAAAGCTTTGGTGTAAATGGCGATCGCTTCTTGGTAACGGCACAATTCATACAAAGCCAAACCACAATCGTACCAAACTGCCATATCTTGGGGTTGAATGCTAAGAGCATGTTTGTAGCTAGCGATCGCTGCTTCTTTTTCACCAACTTGTGCTAGAGATAGTCCCCTGTTATACCACGCCCAAAAATCATTAGGCTCCAACTCAACAGTGCGATCGAAACAGACGACTGCTGCTGTGAAATCTCCTAATTTTCGCAGCGCTACCCCCTTGTTGTACCAAGCCTTGCTATATTCTGGATCGATTGCCAAAGCGCGATCGAAGCTAGCTACTGCTTTGGTATATTCACCCCAGTCGCTTAGAGTGATGCCGCGATTATTCCAAGTCAAGAGATCGTCAGGTTGGAACTCTAGAGCGCGATCGAAGCTATCAACTGCTGCTGCATATTGCTTGAGATGTCCCAGTGCCGTACCTCGGTTGTACCATGCCCAGTAAGCATCTGGTCGTAGCTGGATTGTTTTTTCAAAGTTGATAACAGCTTTTTCGTAGCAACCAAGATCGATCAGAGTAATCCCTCGGTTGTGCCAAATTGTCGCCGCATCAGGGTTAAATTCTAAAGCGCGATCGAAGCTATTGAGAGCTTCAATATAACGACCCAGCTTACCCAGGGCAATTCCGCGATTGTGCCAAACCCAGCTAGCATCTGGACGCAGGGTAATAGCGCGATCGAAACTGGCGATCGCCTCTTCATGGCGGTTTAAACTACCCAAGGCTATACCTCGCTGCGACCAAGCATCAGCGTAATCTGGCTTGTATTCCACAGCTACATCTAAGCTTAGTAGAGCTTCTGCGTATTGTTCGGCTTTATTGCGACGCAATCCCTGTTGATAAAAAAATTCTGCCTCCAGACTGAGATTCCACTTCATAGATCTTGGCATCTAACCTAAGGATGATTTTATTTTGCAGATGCTCAACAAGATATCACGACTCAATCACAAAATGGTGAAGTTTGTATAGAAGAAGACTAGAAATTTGTGTATGGATGGTAATGGGTAATGGGTAATGGGTAATGGGTAATTACTCCCCTTCTCCCACTCTCCCCCTCTTCCCCTCTGGTCCCTACTCCCTGCTCTCTGATAACTGACAACTGAATTTTGGGTAATACAATACTAGCCTTGACAGAATGCTGGATTTGGGAGAGTTAAGGCAAAAGTTACTTGAAAACCAAGCAAGAGAGGTAATTCCTAGCGATGAACGACCACAATATGCTACAAATCACGTTTTTCTACACTAACGGTCAAATAGAAGCCTTCAATGTGGTTTTGCACGAAGATAATGCTCTGACTCCTCAAGAAATTCATCAGCGGATTTTGAAACATCTGGACAAACCTTGGTGCTTGCTACATTTGCCAGAACAAACGATTTGCGTCAATACATCTTGCTTGCTAAAAGTTGAAGTGAAGCCGACAATGTACGAACTACATGGGGAAGGAGTATTTTCTGATGTGCGGCGCGTAACTGCTCTTTCTCGGAGCGCCCAGCGGTAATTCAGGGGGAGTGGAGAATCGGGAAGACAAGGAAGACAAGGGGGACAAGGGGGACAAGGAAGACAAGGAAGACAAGACGAGAGTGTCCTCATCTTTGCGTGAGCTAATACTAGCTTCAAACCTCCGAGAATGTCACAATATTCCTTTACAGGACACAAGAGAGAAATCATGACCATGCATCCTCTACTCCACCAAGCTTTTGCCCAAGGACGGGCGCTAAAAATTATTAGCGGTTTGAATAACCTCGATCGCCAAAGCGTAGCAGCGACAGTCAACGCAGCCGATCGCGGTGGTGCTACTTTTGTTGATATTGCTGCTGATGTCGAGCTAGTACAGATGGTAAAAGAATTGACAAATTTGCCAATTTGTGTATCAGCAGTCGATCCAGAAAAATTTGTCACCTGTGTAGCAGCTGGTGCAGATCTCATTGAAATTGGTAACTTCGATAGCTTCTACGCTCAAGGACGCAGATTTGAAGCAGAGGAAGTTCTCGCCTTAACAGAAATTACGCGATCGCTCTTGCCTGAAATTACCCTTTCCGTTACCGTTCCCCACATTTTAGAACTCGATCGCCAAGTGCAACTAGCAGAGGAGCTTGTAAAAGCTGGAGCTGATATTATCCAAACCGAAGGTGGTACGAGCAGCAGTCCCGTTCATCCTGGTACGTTGGGTTTGGTTGAGAAAGCTGCACCTACCCTTGCCGCCGCCTACGAAATCTCCCGCGCCGTATCCGTACCAGTGTTGTGTGCTTCCGGTATTTCTAACGTAACCGCACCAATGGCGATCGCATCTGGTGCGGCTGGTGTGGGTGTAGGTTCGGCAATTAACCAACTCAATAGCGAAGTGGCTATGATTGCAGCCGTTCGTAGTTTGGTTGAATCTCTTGCCACTGTTAACCGTCCCGTTTTAAGAACTCAAGGATAGATCCCCCTAAATCCCCCTTACACAAGGACGAGTGGGCAGATCCCCCTAAATCCCCCTTACACAAGGGGGACTTTTGGATTATTGTTTTCCGACTCCTGTACGGGCACACACCTGTGCGCCCCTACGATTCGACTCGTGTACGGGGCGCGTTTACCAAAAAACTTTGCTCTTACAGATATTCTGGGTGAACCCGCCTTTACGTTAAACAATCCTTCAGGCAATAAACGACCTGTTCTTGTGCTTCAGGAGAAAGTTCAGGGAAGATAGGCAGGGATAAAACTTCATGACAAGTTTGTTCCGAGATCGGAAATTGCCCTTGTTGGTAGTCTAAATTTTGATACACAGGTTGCAAGTGTAAAGGCAAAGGATAGTAAACCATCGAACCCACATCTTTTTCTTGTAGGCGCTGGCGGATCTCATCCCGATAATTGCTATTGGACGCACGGCTGTGTGTCCCTACGTCTGGCAAACGAATTGTGTATTGGTTCCAAACTCCCTCGCCGCCTGGTAATTCTTGGGGAAGGACGACACCTGGAACTGGAGTGAGATATTCTTGATAGCGAGAAGCGATCGCCCGTCGTTGTTCGTTCCAAGTATCTAAATAACGTAACTTGACTCGCAAAATCGCTGCTTGTATAGCGTCCAGACGACTATTTAATCCAATATCTTCGTGATAGTAACGATTTTTCTCCCCGTGATTGCGTAGCATTCGCATCTTTGCCGCAATTTCTGGATCGTTCGTCGTCACCGCACCGCCATCGCCACAAGCACCTAAATTCTTTGTAGGGTAGAAACTAAAACAGCCAACATGACCGATGCTACCGACTTTTTGTCCCGCCCACAATGCTCCTGTTGCTTGGGCGCAGTCTTCAATCACAGCAAGTTTGTGGGTTTGAGCGATCGCCATTAGGGCAGTCATGTCAACTGGCTGTCCGTATAAATGAACCGGAATAATAGCTTTAGTTTTAGCTGTAATTGCTGACTCTACCTGAGTCACGTCAAGATTAAATGTTGGCGCGTCAATATCTACAAAGATTGGCTTAGCACCGACAGCACTAATAGTCTCAGTCGTAGCAAAAAAAGAAAAGGGCGTGGTAATCACTTCATCTCCAGCCCCAACACCTAACGCCCGCAATGCTAGCAGCAGTGCATCCGTACCGGAATTACAGGCGACGCACTCAGACACATTTGTATATGTGGCAAATTCTTGCTCAAAGTTAGCAACATTTGCCCCACCGACATAACCGCCAGAGGCAAGTACTTTGAAAACAACATCATTAATTTCAGTTGCAAGATCCGTATATTGCTGCGCCAGATTTAAGATAGGAACGCGAGTAGATTGAGTCACGCTTTGAACCATAAGTTTTTCTACTAGTTAATCAAATCAGAAGTTGTATCGCAAGAAAATGGCAAATTGGTTGTTAGTCATTGGTAGTTGGTAGTTGGTAGTTGGTAAATTTTCCTCGGCTCCCTTGTCTCCCTTGTCTCCCTTGTCTCCCTTGTCCCCCTTGTCCCCTCACTCCTCACTCCTCACTCCTCACTCCTCACTATGGACACTCTAATTAGACTCGATTTAGTAGATTTTGTTCTGGCTGTAGCGCTGATGGCGATCGCAATAGGGCTATCGGCTGGGCAGCGTTTGGGCTTAGAGTGGAGTTTGGCGATCGCGACGGTAAGAACGATCTTGCAACTGTTCGTTGTAGGAGCGATTTTAGATATTATTTTTCGGCTAGATAACCCTTGGGCAGTGCTAGCGGTAGTGCTGGTGATGCTGACAATTGCGGCTGTAGTGTCTCGCAACCGGATTGGCAAAAAGATTCCTCGCTTGCTACCGCTAGTTTGGGTTTCAATATTTGTCAGCACGGCTTTTACTTTAAGCTATGTCAACCTGCTGATCGTTCAACCGCAGAAGTGGTACGAACCGCAATATATCATTCCTTTGGCGGGAATTATTCTAGGAAATGCGATTAATGGGGCGGCGATCGCGGGGGAGCGTCTTGTCAGTACAATTAATGCCAGCCAGCTAGAGATTGAGACTCATTTAAGTTTAGGTGCGACACCCCAACAAGCTGTAGCTCAGTACCGTAAAGATGCTATCCGCGCTGGGTTAATTCCAATCCTGAATCAAATGATGGTCATCGGTATCGTTACCCTTCCAGGCATCATTACAGGACAAATTCTCAGCGGCGTGAGTCCCCTCGATGCTGCATCCTACCAAATTTTAGTCATGTTCATGCTTGCCTTCACTAACTTAGCCACAGCAATTCTCGTTACCCAAGGGCTTTGTCGCCAATTTTTCAATTCCGCCGCGCAGTTGGTTCGGTGAATTGGGGAGTCGGGAGTCGGGGACAAAATTCAAAATTCACGCATTGGGACAAGGGGGACAAGGGGGACAAGGGAGCAACTACCAATTACCCATTACCCATTACCACAACTCACTGCTCGCTACTCACGTTCTTAGGTGTATAAGAATGCATTTGCCCGCCATCAGAAGCATAAATTTGTAGGGGTAGGCGAGTCGCGTTGCTAATGCCTTCGAGAACTTGCTTGAGGGTGCGATATTGAGTCGCAATATCAGCTTGAGCTTTTGAGTCAGCCCTGAGTCTGGCGTTGATAAATGTTTTCTCGACAGCCTGTTCGTAGCTAGAAGTCAACTGAACGAAGATTTGTTTGTTATCTAACTTGTATCTACATACCCGAATTCTACCGGAGCAAGCGCGATCGAGGTCGGCGCGAACTTTTTGGGTGAGATTAGCGCCTTGCAGGTTGCTGTTAGCTTGTTCGAGCTTCGCGGTATAAGTATTAATTAGCGATCGCGCTCGGTCGTAATACTGAGTCCCACTAGGAATCTGTTGAGCGAAGATTAAAGCCTGTCTCCAGTTGGTTTGAGCTGTAGCAAATTGATTTTGTTGTTCTTGCCGTTCGGCAAGTTCGGCGGAGTTTACTGCTTGGGAAAATGCTTTGGTGGATATTGTTTCTTTGGCAACGCGATCGCTAGCTGCTTGAAGTTGAGGGCGATATTGTGCGAGTAGTTGCTGTGCTTGTTGGTAAGTTGTACTCGATTGCGGAATCGAGCTCAGATTATCTACTGCGTTTTGCCAATTGGTACGAACTATTTGCCAAGCTTGTAAAGATCGCGCCGTTAGTTGCTGTTGTTGTGCTGCCTGCGCTGAACTTTGCGCTTGGGGAAATTTTTGAAATGCTTGTTGCTCCGCTTGCATTTTCTGCTCTACAGCCTGCAAGCTGCCTCGGTACTCAGTAGTTTTTTTCTGTGCTAAGGGATATAGATCGCTATCTTTAGGAACCGCAGATAAAGAGGCGATCGCTCTTTGCCACAAGGCTTGGATGGCGCGCCAATCTTCCAAAGAGCGGATGGGTTGTTTCAGCTTGTTTGCTGCTGTATCGCCTTCTTCCAACGCCGCCAGCACTCGATCTATATTAGTGGCTCGATTGGCGATCGTACTGGAAAAATTTTGTGCTTCCTGGTGGCGGCTCGACCAAGGTGGAATTTGTTTGAGTAGGTTATTTGCGTCTTGCAGTTGTTTTTCAGCATCAATTAATTCCGATCGCTGCTTGGCTCCTTGTACGATTCGATTTGACTCTTGATATAACTGCTTTGCTGTTGCGAACTGCTGACACCTACCAATCGTACAGGGGCTAGATAAGACATATGCACTGCTAAAGAATGCTACGATTGCGACTCCACCTCCAGCAATTAGCGCCGCCCGAGGAATTTTTGTCTTGGCTGCTTTCGGCAATCGCTGTAAGGGTAAGACAGGGTAGGGAAGTGTAGCTGTATTGATGTTTGTAGTGGAGTCTGCTGTTGATTCTGCTGTTGATTCTGCTTGAGTTGCTGGTTCAGGCTTAGCGATTGTTTCTAACCGTTGCTCGAAAGATCGCGATCGCCAGGTTTCGCTAGACGTTTCCGGTGAAGAAGTTGCTGGGCTTAAACTTGACGTTTCGACGGGTACATCTTCTCGATTGACAACAGGCGTAGATTCTGCTGCCGGAGCCTCCTTGATTTGAGGTTCCTCGACTGGAGGCTTTAATGGTTGTGGGGAGGATATGGGATCGCTCTTCGTCTCAGTTATGGAATCGCCAGCAGTAATTTCAGCCTCATCTTCTGTTGACGGTTCTGCTGCTTCTGTAGGAGAAGATAATTCTGGTGCTGCTGGTGCTGCCGGAGTGCGATCGCTAGTCGATAAATCGATGTTATTGGCTGCTAGTGGCTGTTCTGTCGTAGTTGCCAGTGGTGTTTCAATGACAACAGGGCTAGTGGGCGGCTCTGACTCTTCTACGGCAGGAACAAAAGGCGCAGGTGGTGTTTCAATGACGTGACTAGCTGGTAGTGGCTCTTCTACTGTAGGAATTGGGGGTGCTGGCGGTTCATCTACGATGCTGCGATCGCCTGAGAATGGCTGCACCACAGGCGGAGATAATTCTGTCTCGGGTGGAGAGACGGTTGTTTCTGAAATAATGGGGGAAGGCTCATTTAATATCACCTGAGAGTCAGGAGCCACCTCCACTGGTTCTAAAGTGATATCGTGTTGAGCGTAAATTTGTTTTTGCCCCGCCTCTCTCAAATAAACCCTGACCGACTGAACTGCTTGAGGACGTAGAGACTGTAAAGCCTGCCCAATTGCAGTAAAAGTTTTATCAGTATTGAGATTGACTTGTGGTGGGTGTTGGCTCAAAATCACTAAAGCACCGTCGTCGCCGATCGCGCAACCGACTTTCAGGCGATCGACTTGAGAAAACTCAGTTTGCAAGCGTTGGTATAGAATTCGCTCTAAAACTTGTAAATCTTCTGGCTTTGCTAGTTTCATATAACTTATAGCTTCTTATAGCTTGCTTGTTGTGATACTTATATTTGTATGATGTTAGCGATCGCCACCTAAGTGTACTCGTAGCAGCATTTACGCTCCTGTTATCGACTGCGATCGCCCGATAAGATTATTCTTCGAGCAACGACCGTAAGGCTGAGATTGCGATGATTTTACATTAAAAATCTATCAAAAGCTGCGTGAAGCGTCTTTCTTTAAAAAATTAATATCAAGTTTTATCAATTTTTATTTGCAGTAGAGACGCACTAATGGAAATCGAGCGGATAATTCAGCAACTAGTAGTAGGGGCGCACAGATGTGCGCCCCTACTACAGGAATTGCTAGAAAAAACCTTAAGTATCCAACAGTTGCAAAATCCGCCCCAAGGTGATCTCTACCCAGTCGAGGCGGGAATTGAGATCGTAGCCCAAGCCGTGGATTGCTTTTTCTAAGAGGTAAGCATCTAGCAGAACTTGTAACTCAGTCTTGGTTTTGGGTAAGAAAGAGTCTTGAGAAGCGATCGCCAGATATGAATTGAGGAAAGCCGCACCGACGCAGGTAGACCAAAACTGCGCCCATTGCTGCATGACGGGTAAATTCTCTGTACGAAGCATTCCGCTTTCAATTTCGTTGCGCAGTCCAACGTTAGCAGCGTAATGAAAAGACTGCAACATATTGGCAACATCGCGCAAAGGAGAGCGTTTGATCCGGCGATCGCTTAAACTGCGTCCCGATTCTCCTTCAAAATCGGAGATGATGAAGTCTTTACCCGTATAGAGTACTTGTCCCAAATGATAATCGCCATGACAGCGAGTCCGCATAGCAGTAATTTTTTGGTTGAGGATCAGTCCAAAGCGCTCCATGATTTGCTCTTGGCGATTCAGGACATCTTGAGCTAATTCTTGGGCGTGTGGTGTCAGCGTTTTTAAACGTTGTCTGAGAACGATGAGGACTTGTCCCGCGAGATTGCGGGCTTGTTGGTAAATGGAACGTTGGTAAAATGTCGAGAATGGTTCTGGAGTAAATCCAGAATTGTCGCCATCAGCAGCAAGGGCGATATGCAGTTCTGCTGTCGATTGTCCCAAAATTTGAGCGCTGTCTAAATAAGAACCGATGGTTCGATTAGCCAAAGAAAATGGCTCGAACTCTTCTTCCTGAGTCCCCAGTACAGGCGCACTGCCAATCGCCCCTACCGACTCCCGACTCCCGACTCCCGACTCCCGACTCCCCATATCGATCAGATTTCCCCCAGGTATGGGGATCTCAGTCATTTCTGCATGTTGTGTTGTGACTAACTCAAAGTAATCTCGCAGGCTATCGAGGGTATATTCCCAACCACTACGGGTATCGCGGATGTATTCCTGTAATATCCCTACCGTAACTGGTGTTGTTGACGGACGGTGATATTCGATCGCTCCTACTAATGGGGCAAAGTGTTGCAAGCGTTTTTTCTCGCCCAAAAAGCGGCGAATTTCGAGATCTGGGTTAATTCCTTCTTCTTGCTGGCGGAAGAGTTTGAGTACGAGATGGTTGTTGGGGTTAGCACCGTTAGCACCCAATCCCTCGTAGACAATAAAAGTCTTGCCCTGTTCTTGCTTTAATACTGTCGGTTCTAGAGGTTTTTTACCGTTGTGACTCGCTTGAGGATAGAGATCGGTAGCACTTGCCATGAGTTCCCCTGCCATACCTTTATACTGTCGCTGACAGGCGATCGCCTCAATCAACGAGGCAAGAAAACTTTTATCTGCGGTGGCTTCAAATAATACGCCGAATTTATCTTTCCCTTGCACCAACAAATTAGCGACGATCGCACTGCGGTTATCTGTTAAAGTCTGTGTTGCTTGTTCTCCCTCGGCATAAGCCAGCAGCATCAAGTAAGTTTCTGGATCGCCCTGCACGTAATCTACCTGCAACCAAACGGCTCTGGCTTCGGTATTTTTGTAGGGGATGGCAATAACTTCGGCGATTTGTACCGCTTGAATTATCCGAGTTTTAGGATTGAACCAGGAACAAGTAGAAAGGTATTCTGGCAGTATAGCTTCTAGTCTGACTCTTAAATCTCGTTGGGCAAATATATTTTGCCACTTGTTGTTGACAACCAATGTCGGTAACTCTGCTTGAGGTTTGACTGGTTGAATTTCACTTGGTTTCGCACTCAAGCTAAACCAATAAAAGGTATAGGGACTGATACTGAGGAAGTAGGGGCGATCGTCAATCGCTGGAAACTCCGTGCGACCAAAAATTTCTACTGGAGTCGTACCTTTAAAAGCTGATAAATCCAGTTCCACTGTTTGCACGAAGCGAGACAGATTTGCCACCACTAGAATATGTTCGCCTTGATAAGTGCGCGTAAAGGTAAGCACTTTGCGGTTCTCTGGATGTAGTAATTCAAAACTACCGCGTCCGAAGGCTTGGAAACGCTTGCGGGTGGCAATTAAGCGTTTCATCCAATACCAGAGAGAATTGGTATTAGCCCGTTGTGCTTCAACGTTGATGGCGGCGTAGTGATATTCTGAATCAATAATCACAGGCGAGTATAACTTTTGCGGATTGGCGCGGCTGAAACCAGCATTGCGATCGGAACTCCACTGCATCGGTGTCCGCACGCCATTGCGATCGCCTATATATACGTTATCTCCCATGCCGATCTCATCGCCGTAGTAGAGTACGGGAGTGCCAGGAAGGGAGAGTAACAGACTGTTGAGTAATTCGATTTGACGGCGATCGTTTCCGAGTAGGGGTGCGAGACGGCGACGAATTCCCAAATTCAACCGCATTGCTGGATCGCGGGCGTAGACTCGATACATATAATCTCGGTCTTCATCCGTCACCATTTCTAGCGTGAGTTCGTCATGGTTGCGCAAAAACAACGCCCACTGACAGTTATCGGGAATTGTTGGCGTTTGTTGCAAAATATCAAAAATGGGGAAGCTATCTTCCATCCGCAGCGACATGAACAAGCGCGGCATTAGCGGAAAATGGAAGTTCATGTGACACTCATCTCCATTTCCGTAATATTCTGCTGCATCTTCGGGCCACTGATTTGCCTCAGCTAGCAGCATTCGGTTAGGAAATTTGGCATCTACCCGCTGGCGGAGTTGTTTGAGGAAAACATGAGTTTCATCTAAATTTTCGCAGTTCGTTCCCTGCCGTTCGTAGAGATAAGGTACGGCATCCATCCGCAGCCCATCAACACCCATACCCAACCAAAAATCTAGCACGTCAAACACGGCTTCTCGCACGGCTGGATTATCGTAGTTAATATCGGGCTGGTGAGAGTAGAAGCGGTGCCAGTAGTAAGCTTTAGCTACTGGGTCCCAAGCCCAATTAGAAGTTTCAAAATCTTGGAAGATAATCCGCGCTTCTTGGTATTTCTCCGGCGTGTCACTCCAAACGTAAAAATCTCGTTCTGGACTGTCTTTAGGCGCACGTCTCGCTCTTTGAAACCAAGGGTGCTGGTCGGAAGTATGGTTGACGATCAATTCTATAATGACGCGAATGCCCCGTTGGTGGGCGGCTTTCAAAAATTCGCGAAAATCATCTAAATTACCGTAAATTGAATTAACATTCTTATAATCGGCAATATCGTAACCATCATCTCTGAGTGGTGAGGGAAAGAATGGTAGTATCCAAACTGCGGTAACGCCTAAGTCTTGGAGGTAATCGAGTTTTTCCGTCAGCCCCCGGAAGTCACCGATCCCATCACTATTACTATCGGCAAAGGCGCGTACAGGCACTTCGTAGATAATGGCATCTTTGAACCAAAGGGGGTCATCTTTTAATACGTACTGCATGTTCTCGCTAGTTGTATTCCCAAAAACCACTGTTTCAAGTTATTGAGTCTAGCGCGATTTCCACAAGTACCCAGAGAGGGAAATTTAGGCATAGGGACGGGTTTCTTGTAGGGGCGGGTTTAGCAGATAAAATTTCGGTTGTAGTAGCAGATGTTTGGTCAAAACCCATTCCTACCTCATTTTCTACC
>NZ_PYCI01000084.1:0-28889 GCF_003015105.1 Chroococcidiopsis sp. CCALA 051
TTTGTTCTAAAAGGCACTCTATCGGTTCGATGGCTTTTCTGTCTACTGCCAAGCGCCAAAAACTGTCCGAAGTATTGATAAAGAAATAATAATAGTTAGATTTGAAGTTCCCGATTATGCAGACAATGAACTACAAGCTAGATATAAAGCAGCTAGAATTTCCGTCGAACAGAAAGTAGCAATATTTAAAGCTATTGGCATCACTGCCAGCCAGATAGTAATACCATCAAACATTAATATTGAAGATTTTCAGCAAATCATTCAATCAGTTAATCAAAACAATAAAGTAATTGCTGCAATTATTCAATATCCAGTGCCTTTCCAATGTAGAAGTTCAATCCAATTACTGTCTCCTCAAAAAGATATTGACATAGTACGCGAACAAAGCAACGAGCTATTCCAAAGCTGCGCTACAGCTGAAGGAATAGCTAGGATAGTTGAATCTTATGCTCGGAATTCAACAGTTGCAGTTGTCGGGGGCGGTGGATTTGTAGGAAAGGGTGTCGTAACCTATTTACAGCAAAGCAGCATCAACTGCTTCGTGCTAGAACTATACGATGACAAATCAAGACTCAGAGAAGCTGATATTGTCGTTAGTACAGTAGGACAACCAGGACTACTCACACCCTATATCCTGCCATCACACTACCTGGTGGTTGATGCAGGATTTACGCCTACAGCTGATGGACCGAAAGGCGATGTAGACAGAAGTGCTTACAGCATTCCGCAAAATATCACTCCCGTTCCTGGTGGTGTCGGACCAATAGAAATGGCAATTCTCGCTGAACGATTGATTAAAATGGAGCTGGGAGTAGAACTACCGAAATGGAATTATCAACAATTGCAGCAGCAACAGCAGCAACGTGCCGAGGCGATCGCTCCAACTGTTCGCAATTTATTTAAGCAAATTGCTACATCTGACCCTACTAGAATTAACAGCCTACAATCAGGTATTGCAGTTGTTGAAGGCAAGTATTATAAACTCAGTTTCAACGCTGACCAAAACACCCTCTCACTTACGAGAATCAGCGAAGAACTAACTTTAATCAAACTCAACTTAACCAAAAACCAAATTGAAATTGCTAGAGGTTTAACGGTAAATGACGTAACTAAATGGCAGCAAATTCAAACCTCAATAAATTTATCTAGACAGCAAAGTATTGACCCAGACAGAGGAATAGAGCAATGAAATTATCAATAATCACGGCAACTTACAACCGTCCTCAATGCTTTAAACAAACCGTACTCCCAAGCATTCTTAACCAATCTGACTACAATTTTGAATGGGTAGTAGTCAATGATGGTGCAAACCTGCAAACAAAAAACATCGTTGCTGGAATTAACACCAATTTCCCCATCATCTACCTAGAGATGGAACACTTAAGTAGTGGTTTTGGGTTGTGTTATGCTCGCAACCTCGGCATCCAAAACGCTACGGGCGATCTCGTCTGCTACCTCGACGACGACAATAGCATTGCTCCCGAATTTGTCGCTTCAGTTAGGCAATTCTTCCAGCAGCATCCTTATGTAAGATACAGTATGCTTCTCCAACACCGCCGCCGAGACATTGCCAAGAGCGGTACAAACATCCGACAGGGTAAACCTTTTGTCTCTCCCAGCGTTGAGTGCGGTATTAGGGAGCTAATATTGCAACAAGAAATATTCGACAGCAATGGCTTTACACACTACCGCCAAGCTACCCCAGCGTGGAACCCGTCTCTTAAGGTATTTGCTGACTACGAATATTTATTGCAATGTGCGGGGAACTGGGGCGAAAGTACCTTCAAACTTAACTCGCAAGTTCTGGTGAGCTACATCCAGTCTTCTGAAGGCATCATCGGTCGCTCTACCTACGAGCAGTGGGCGAAAGAGCTGGCAGCGATCGCCCATAACTGCGACCGCTATCCAATTCTGCAATCGCAATATATCGAGCGCCTGCAACAGCTAGTTCATATATATCAAAACAAAGCACGTTTCCAAGCACCTGCGTTTGTCTGAGTATCCAGTACATTCTCTTTGCTAGCACTAATCCTCGAATCAGGAAAATTTTTCTGGTTTGTTTTTTATTCCTTCTGCTAGAAAAGCAATATTGTATAAAATATAACTTGAAATAGACATCATTCATAATTGTAGTGATAGGTAAGAACTATAAGCACGCAGGCTTCTGGGGAACATTGGCATACGTTCTTAACGAACAGAAAAATCCTGTCATTATTGCTACCAATATGATGGGGACAACACCAGCTCAGCTAGCAGCCCAATTGAGAGTCACTTGCGATCTCAATCCAAACGTACAGCGCACCTGTTGTCACATCATTCTCTCGCTTCCAGATAGAGATGGATACCGCGAACGTCTAGAAGACAAGCAATATGCAGAAATTAGCAAGCTTTACCTACAGGCAATGGGGTTTGTCGGAGAAGGAACTCATGAGTGTCAGTGGCTCGTTGTCCGCCACGACGACGCAAACAACGCTCATATTCATATAGTTGCTAGCAGGGTGAGGATGGATGGTACAACAGTCAACGATTCTTGGGACTGGTGGAAATCTCAAGTTACCATCCGCAAGCTGGAGCAAGAGTATGGGTTAGAAATCCTCTCATGTAGCAACTCTCAAGTAGCAGCAGCTGTGAAAAAGCAGCATGGCATCGAAACTGGTTATACTACCCGCCGCGCTCCTAGCATCAGACAGAAGCACCACACTTCAAATCAGAAGTCACTAACGCAACAGTTTGCCCAGATCGTCGACGATCTGATTGCAACTTCGCCTACTGTCAGTCAATTTATTCAACGCTTGAAACGGGAACACGGTATTACAGTGCTACCTAAGTTTTCTGGCGACAGATTTATGAGTGGATTTAGCTACTCCAAAGATGGTTGGCAGATTGCTGGATATTCTATTGGCAGCAATTACACCTTTCCCAAGTTAATCCAACGCGGCTTATCCTTCGATCCAACTAAAGATATGCCAGCTATTGTTGCAGCTCGGCATCCTCAATCTGCAACCTTTAAGGGTAAGAAGAGGAAAAGAAGCAATGTCAAAAAGCAAAATGTTGAAGCAGGGGGAGCGACAATATTCCTTACCTCAACTGAGATTAACAGCAGCAATGGTGGCGAAGGCGATCGTTATGAAGCTGTTAAAGTTAGCCCCAGTCAAGTCACAGTACCTATTGTCTCAGCACAAATAGCAGAAATAGGCTTAGCAGAAATTCCCAATCGGATGCACGAAACTCAGTTTGATGGCAACAAGGGACAACAAACAACAAAAACCAAGAAGGAGACAGAAACTCCTATATCCCGTCTAGATGCGATCGCCCAATCCGATGTCGAACCAATACCAATGATCGTGGAAGGTAGTAGCTCCAGCGATACCTGCCACCCTACGCCTTGTATCACTCCTATACCGTCATACTCCCATTACTCTACTATAGTGACAGCATACCTTCTAACACTTAACACGACTTTCTTCAGTGGTAACAGATACTCAGCCCAGCTTGATAATAATATACTTACTCTGACTCGCAACTCCAATGGAGAACAACTTCTAAAAACTGCATACACCAACGGACAATGGCAAGAAATAGAAGCGGCGCGACTGACCCAGGAAGATGCAACAATACTAGATAAGATTGTTCCAGCAATTCAACAACTGCAAAAACAACAACTGAAGGCAACTCAAAAAGATGTTGACTACAGTTATTAAACAAGTTGTCTAGAAATTCTGCCAATAAATCCGGTTGGGAGACGATCGCTATTTATTCTGAACATTTATTCAGTCACTTTTGTATTCATATTTATTGTTTTATTGTGACATTACCTGATTAAAAATCAACATATATCTGAGATAAAATCAGAATTTTATTAGATACCGTAGAGATAATAAATCCTTTAAGATCGCTTTGATCTCATTTAAAGCGATCGCTAAAGGAATGTTAAAACTGCTGCCATTGCTGTTGTTCGTAATCGTCGCTTTCCAAACCGATAGAAAGTTCGGAGATCTTTTCGGCGTTACGAATGTCTTGTCGAAGCCTATACATTTGAGCTGGATTCTGAAGTCGAGCAAAATTACTAGCACGAGCGATCGCCTGTTGCTCTGGATAATTAATTCCTACCTGAGCGTATTGCACCGACAATTGCTCGAAATTCTCGACCTCAATTTTTTTCAGGCGCTCTTTCTCTTCCAGCCAATCTTCACTGTAACCGCGCTGCCTCATATCTTGCACGTACTTGGAGCGCAAAGAACCATCAGGGGTAAACTGCTGCTTCTCTTCTTCAGTAAAAATGACATCAAAGGCAGTGTAAACAACCCATTCTTCGGGATCGGTTTCGTCAAGCTGCTTCAGTCTTTCGTACTGGGCTTTCAATCTTGCAGCAAAATCTGTAATAGCTGCTTCTGACATACCACGAGAACGCATACCCTCAGCAGAGTCTGCTTTCAAATTACCGTCAGAATTTATATCCTTTTTATTTTGATTTAAAAACCGCTTTAAGCGTGAATACTGCACCATTATTAACCCTCTTTGTTGAAATGTCCAACTATGACAATTACTACTAAGCATTTCAATACTAAGTTAAACCAATGGATTCACATCGACAACGATCTCAACAATACTGAATCTTTACTAAATGAAGAATTAAACAATACGTTACTAGAGTATTTCTTTCCCAATACTGAGTTTTCGTTCGGTCACATGGACGAAACTTCAACAGCCACAGAACTCAAAAACCATCCAGACAGTCACGTACTGCTCCTTTCGTCTAAGTCTAGATTACTCTACGGACCCAAAGAGTGTTTGGAAGTTATAGAACGACTGTGCCCCGACCGCAAAGACAGAGGTGCTTACGGATCGATTTTCCTTGGCTCTTGCGAAAATGCGCTTGCTGAAGAACTAAGCATTTTAATTGTAGATGACACTACAGGTAGAAATGGCAGTATCATTGATGACGAACAAGCTTGTAGGCTCACAGGTGACTGCTACGGACAGATATCCACCGAGGTCTACAACCGCCTCACCCATAGAGAAATCGGCACGAAAGCACCTTACCGCGTCATCCAACACCGCTTTGGCTGGACATCTCAAGATGGCAATGACACCCAGTTTAGATTTGGCAAAGGCACTCTAAAACCTAACAACCTAGACGATCTAAAATATCTAGATCCAAACAACAAGCAAAAAATCGATCTCATCTTACCTCTATCCTCCTTCAAGGGAACGGACAAGGACAGACCTGGCGCTCCCCTAAAACCACAGATAGAGCCTGGGTTATATAAACAAAAGATTTGGCTAGGCGAAAAGTCACAATCCCAAAGAGGGAAGACCGCTATTTCGCAGATGTTAGCCTCATTTCCTATTGGGATCAAAGATTTTGCTGAAGAATTAGAAGCTCAAGCCAAAAGACTCAAAGAAGCCCAAGACGACCCGCGAAAACTAGCAGCGTTATACTGCGAGAAATATGAAAAACGTAAAAACTTTAATGAAGAACAGAAATCTCAATTAGAGAAGGAGGTTAAACAAGCTATAAAATCAAATAAATTGCCAGAGTTTATAGAACAATACAGCCAACAATTAGAAAAATATGAAATAGACAATGAGGGGAATTTAGAAGAAACCGAGATTAGAGAAGATTTACTTATGTATAGCCTCATCAAAACCGACCTGATGAGTCATTGCCAAATTTTAGAAACAGAAAAAGTACAGCAAGAACTAGCTAGATTCGTACAAAATGAATGGAAGAACATTGCCACTGGTAAGAGTTTACTCTTTGAACGAGCAATGGTGATTCCTTCTAAAGAGTTAAAGAACGGCGAAATCTGCATACCTTGGTATAACGCAGAAGAAAAAGTTCTTAACTTTCGTTCGCCATTCCTCAATTCAAATGGTTTATGCGTTTCTACTAACAAAGTTGTAGAAGATATACTGGGACCAGACAGAAACCCTTTGGAGGGGGCGATCGCAGTTAGTGATGAAACATTCACTCAAATCTACAACCGCATTCTCTCGCAAGTTAAAGATGCAGTCGCCCAGGTAAGAGAACAAGATACTACATTTAACAGTAATGAAATTCAAATTTATCTCAATACCAATATCAATGCTTTAGATATTTCAGAAAAAACAAAGTTTGCTATTAATTTTAACAGAGAAATTGATAAATTAAATAAACTAGGTTTCAATATTGAATCGATTGTTTTAGAATCAGAACAAGAACGGCAGGGTCGCGATTACGACGGCGACTGCATCGGATTCACCTTAGCAAAATGCTATCCTTACCTTGCAGAAGAAGCAGAATACAGAAACCAGCTAGAAAATGCCTACGCTCCTACCCCTAAGCTGAAAAAACAATCTTTCTACAGGGCAGATGGAGCGCAGCCAGAATTTGAAGAAATTGCCATCCACATGAGCGATGGAATCAGTGTTGGTACAATCAACAACCACCTCACTGCGATTGAAGCACTAGAATCAGAGATTGTTATCCTCAAAAATTACAGTACTGCTGATGAGAAATCGGCATATCTCGACGCAGTTGCCAAGCACTATCAAAAAATTCTCCCTGCTGCGATCGAAGAAGAACAAAAGCAGCGTGAAAGAAATCCTGACGATCGGATGCGGCAAGCTAAACAGGATTACATTCAATATATGCAAAAATTCGTAGAGCTTGCATCCGTTAAAAATAGGAGCGATGAAATTATCCAACAGGCTTTTTCTATTAACAGCCAGATGTATCGAAAGATGATTCAATCAGCCGCCTTTCAAAATCAAATTGCTGTGGACTTATTCAAAAGTGCTAAGAAACCAGATATGGAGATAATTGCTGAAAATAGTCGCTACCTTTACAGAGAAGTCAACTATATCAGAGATAAGAAAAATAAAAACGTATACATAGATAGAGGAATCCAGGCTAATGGCTATTCCCCTGTAGAAATTATTACTAGTAAAACCAACGAATACTTTGAACAAGCTCAACTCGAATCTCGCCCAATTTCTCAATTTAGTAAATTATTCGACTCGGTTGAATTTACTCATCAAGATAAGTTACAAGTTACTTTAGCTAAAAAAGAATTTGACGATCGATTCGGTAAAGCAACTCAAATTAAAAAACGCAGAGAAATTGAGCGGGGTCCATACCTCGTCATCAACGGTCAAAGTGGCAAACAAATTGAAGTTACCAATTTAATTAGGTATAACCATCCTGGTATATGGCAAGCCCAAGAAATCAAATTTAAAATTGAGGAAATTCCCAAACATAAGCGTAGTCCAGACAAACCGCATAATTTTATTGTCTTAGCTCAAATTGATGGCGAACTCAACGAAAACAGTCAACCCTATTTCCGCCGACTAGGAACTCTGAGTCAAGAAAGCGAAAACCTGAACCTCAAGATAGGCGTAGTTTTTACATCTACTGCTTTTAGTCTCAGACCAGAAATCTCAGAAGGACAAGCTAAAATCTTATTTCAAAAAGCATCAGAAGTAGCTGAAAACTTTTACTCTGGAGTTCCAGAAGCAGAACGAATGACAATGGCTGCTGCTACCTGGGAAATATCGACCACTAAACAGCAAGGCGAGACAAGTAACAATAACAGCGAAGACAGAGTACAAACTAGCACTAATAAAATATCTAATTTTGTATTTACCACTTTTAAAAACGAGTTAGTTGAAAGATTACAAGAATTCCAATTTAAAGATTTTACACTTGTCAGTTTAAAAACAGAAAGCGAAGCTCTAAAGCCTGAGAATGCTAGCAAAACTTATCAAGCAAAATTTGACTTAGAAAATGGCGAGAGAGTTGTAAAAGTTCAGTACGAGCGCGGCGAATATACTACTCTTGGTATACTACAAGCTCAAACACCAAGGCTACCTCTAGGCACGACTGCTACTGTCAGCGTTGCTCTCGAAAAAGCTGCTACAGCAACAGCCACTATCCAAATTCCTGGCAAACCGGAAATTAGTTTTAAAATTAACGAGATTAAAAAGTTTCAATATGCAGATACGAACTTTAATGGAGAAACGGTAAATCTCCAAATTGTCAGCGGTAAAGTTCCGAAAAACAACGAGATAGATATTTACATTGAGGGAAAAAGATTTGGCAGTATCGATGCAGAATCAACTCAAGAAGCTGAAGCGAAGGGATGGATTAAACTCGATAAAAATAGCAGTACCCAGCTAAGGCTTAAATTTAAATCTATAGCCACTGAGGGGGCGGGAGCTTACTTAATTGCCGAAACACCAACTGGTAATTTGCTTAAAATTCACAAAATTAATGATGAATTCAAAGGAATTAAGTATGATGACCGAGAATTTAGAACGCTCTCTGCTTCCTCCAGGGGATACAAAGAAAGAATTTTCTTTGCAATTGACAATCAAACAGTTGGCGTACTAAACAATACTAAAGAATCTCTAGCTGCTCTCAATACTCTAAAAACAGCCCATCTGTTTAATGGTAGCAGCAGTACGCTACCTTGTAAGATCCAAAGTAATTTTACTAGCTGTATTGTCACAGTAGACAGTGCTACCATCCAGTATCCAGAAATATGGGTGAAAGAAAGCTCATTAAATACCACAATCGATCTTCAGCAAAACTTCAGCCAAAAAAATCGGCAGCAAATTTATAGTCAAATACACAATATTATTACAGAGCGCCCTACAATCCTCTTCCAAAGCCAAGAAGATAGAATGCTCGGTTTAGTAGGTTTAGCTGTTGACAGTCGTAAAGTTGACACAGTTAGTGGTTGGCTGACAAAAGTGGGGATTGAATACTCTCAGATTCCGCTAACAGAAGCTAAAAGAGAAAGTAAAAAAGGCTTGGCAGTATTCATGCTCTCTGGTAGCACTATCCGTCCAGAAATCCTGGAAAACCTTAATACTAAATTTGGCAAAGTAGCAGATGCAAGCCCACCTATATCAGATATTCCTGTTATTACAGAGCAATCTCTTCTATTTTACAATCCACTTCAGAGTTATACAGATGGTAATAGTAGCAATATCATTCACACAGAAGCTTATGGATTAGTCGTACCTGCTCAAGACAGTATTGCAGTCAGTAGTTGGTTGTCTTCTCAAGGCATAAAAGTGCAATCTTTTATTGAAAATAACTGTATTGCGTTTGTTATAGAGCGAAATCAATTTAATGATGAATTTATTCGACAAGTTGTATCTAAATTAGGAGAAGCAATTGACGTTAGCACTGTAGAAGGCTACGAGCAGTACGAGCAAAAACTAAACGAATTGAATGAAAACCTCAGTCAGTCTGATACTTCGATCCTTCAAGGCAATATACCAGCCAAAAGCGAATATCAGCAAATTCTCAATCGCCTGCCAACAAGACCTAAAGAATTGCTCGGACAACAGGAAAACGTCGTCGCAGTTGCCACGCCAGCAGCACCTCAACAGCCTACTAACATATCATCCGACAGTAACACTCAAGCCACAGATGCCAGCCTTTCTGATACAGGGCGAGAGCGGATTGCTACTTCTACAGGACAGCCGACAGCAAAACAGAATTCTCAACTTAGCATTCAAGAGATTGTTGCCTATGGCAACAAAATTACCATCCGCACTACTAATCCCCGAATACCAGAAAATCCGCTCGTCTCTGGAAAACCAGTTCCGATGGTATACGATCTTCACACCTACGACGAACCCAAAACCTTACCCGTTAATACGACCATTGATGCTATGCGGGGATATGGCAGAGTGCATACCACTAGGGGTATTGACTATGAAAAAGCATACGGTATCAAAGAAGGTGATATTGCTATTGCTGTAGGTAAAGATGGACGGCAAGTTGCATTTCGCGTTGGCAAGCAGTACGAGATCTCAAGCGAAGCGATCGCCGATCCAACCTACCAGCAAGCCTGGGCAGCTTGGGAAAAACATTCAGTCAAGGAACTCACCCAAACTCAAGCTAGTAAGGGGAAAATCTACGGTCTATTTATGGAACCATTGGGCGATTACATTGACGGCAAAATCGTCCCATTTCCAGCGCTACAGCAAACGGAGCGAGCAAATGCTCCGCCAACACTGCGATCGCAAATACATCCTGGCATCAATATTAGCTCTGGCAGCCAAGACCCTTTAGGTGCAGCTCTGACCAATCCTACAGTCAAATCGAAAGCTAAAGGTCGTATCCAAGGCAACTACCCTGTTTCCTTCCGAGATAATCCAGAAGTGAAAGCTGGTACTTACGGACCTGAAACCTACAGTCAAGACAAACCAGCTGGCGTTCCTTTTGCCTCTGCCGAACAAGCATACCAACACTACAAAACAGCACTACCATTGGGCGAAGAACGGATCGTACTAATGGCAGAAATTATCCAAGCCAAACTCGAACAACACCCTAAACTTTATCAAGCGATCGCCTCACGCGGCGGAGTGCAGTGGTTGGAAAATTGCACCCACTACGTCACCGCTACCCACAACAGCTATTGGGAAGGTCGAGGCGATCGATCTCCTTTTCTACGCGCTCTGATGATAGGATACACGCAAACTTGCGAAATTGCCCTTTCCACGCCAGCTATCGTTGCTCCTCACTCCAACACGCTCCTAAGTGCCGAACCGAGCGTAACTGGAATACATAGCGTTTTAAGTTGGAACGAGTCTGGCAGCGAAAGTTCTACCGTGACGACTGACAAAAGTATAGATAATTGGCTGAAGGCAGCCGCAATTCTCGGTAAGTCTCCTCCATACATCCAACGCATCGAAGCAGTAAAAGCAGAATGGGAAGCGACTGGAAGGTTAAGCAAAAAAGCTGACTTGGCAATGCAAGCTGACTTAGCGACGCTTTGTTCGGCGAGTGAATTAGCTGACCACGCTGAAAAAATCGCAAAAATCCTCGGTACTTCCCTGCCAAATAATTCTCTGCAAGCGATCGGCAAACACTATGACGTACTGCTTGTCAGCCAAAAACAAAATTTGTCAATCTCCGATAAAAATGGCAATAAAATTCTCGATATTCAACAAGGTAAAATTCACCAACAGCAATTAACACCAGAAGTTATAAATTATTTCAAAGTAGCAAACGTACAAATTGATTGGGCACTCGAAAACGTTCAGAAAAATCTTTTAGAGCCATAAAAATACCATGAGCGAAACTACTCCTATTTTAAGTTCCGAGCTAGCTTTTACCACTCTCTGTTCTCGTCTAAATTTACCTGACGAACAAGTGGCATTAATTATTTCTAAAATAGCATCAGATGTTCCACCAAACTATGAAAGCGTCGAAACCCTCGCTCGCCGCACTCAAGAAAATGCGATCGCAAACCTAGCACTCTATATCCAAAATATTAGTACCAAAGTAGAACTGCTGGAAATAAAGTTAGCAGAACGAGAGAGCTTGTCTGTCAAGGAACGGCTCAACGAACGGCTAGACAGCCAAACGTTTGGAGTAGCAGTTGACAAAGACAAAACTGACACGGATGACAGCAGTAGCAATACTGCAACAGTGCTACAAGAGCGTTCGGCAAGCGATCGACCCACTAATACTACACTAGAACAACAAGAACCGTTTGCAGATTTTCTTCGTTTAGCCTTCCGTCGATTTGTCTCCAAAGACAAACAAAAACAAGTAGCGACAGTTGCAACACCCGACAACAGCCAGTCAGCAGAAACAACAGTTGGTATCTTTGCTAGCTCAGCAAACATTCAAGCAGAAGAAATAGAAAAGTTTAGAGCTTTGACAATAGCTGAAGAAGCACAAAAACAAGCTTTAAAATCAAAGAAATCGCAGCCAGAAATGGGAGATTGATACTATTAATTTCCCGAACCAATGCTGTCGGCAAGATCGTCAAACTAAGTCAAATCAAACCAAATGCTATACCAATAATGAAAACCAAAACAACTAAATCTACTCTTAGGTTATTCTGTAAAGGAGTGCGAGGACAAACTAGTACGGCAGTAGCAATGTAATAAAATGCAGCAATCTGCGACAGCAAGAGCGCGTGTACGGCGACAACTAGCAATATCCCAAATATCAACCAACAGACAAAATCTTCTAATTTAGATAAGAAGAATTCGAGCTTATTAGCAGAATCTTTGGCTGACATGGGTTGCAAGAACCAATTGAACTAGTATTATATTACACTGGGTAGGACGTGCAGGGGAATTCCTCAGTAGGAATGCTCCTGCATCAAGTATTTTTCGATACCATAGCTGCAATCAGAATTTTGCCTAAACGGGATGCAAAATACAGTACCTCCACTCAAAGCACAAGCCACTTGTAAGTTAGCTTGATGCACTTGAGCGATCGACTCGATCGCCCGCAACCCCATTCTCAAGCCTTGCCTGCCAATAGATACAACTGGTTCGATCAGAAACCGAAGCTGTTCTTCGCTTATCCCTACACCTGTATCTTCTACGTGCAATACCAAATCTCGTTCTAAGTTGTAAAGCGATAGAAGAATGCAACCTCTATTAGTGTATTTAATTGCGTTGTGTACGAGGTTAAAAGCCATGCGCCAAATCAAGGTTGGCTCTGCCCAAATGCTGGTGCCGCTAATAAACTCTGAGGCAAATTCTATTTTCAATTCTAAATCTTTTGTTTGTGCTAGCGGCTGCGTTTGCTTGGCAACCGCAGTCATAACTTCTTTTATATCAACTAATTCAACTTTTTGATAATCGCATTCTAATGCAGATAAGTATGCCTGTGAAGACAGAGAACTTACAAACTTTAACAATGCATTATTATTTTCAATTACACTGTCAACTACGGAAGAAATATCTGCCAGCGAACAACCGTATAATCCTTGATTCAAGTGTTTGAGGACTCGATTAACGGCTACTAAAGGGTTAGACATATCGTGACCGATCCTACCAAAGAATTCATCACGGTGGCGAATGTCTTGCAGCTTATCGTACACGAAATGATTGAATCGAAACAATAAATCAATTCTTAATTTTAGCTCGCCTCGATTCAGTGGATATAAAATAAAGCTATCGATCTCGCTCTGGGTGGGATTAATAACTTTTAAGTCTTGCGGATGGCATACTAGTAAGATAGGTATACGTTCTGTAAATAGCTTTCTCACAGTATCGATGGCAAAACAAATATTTTCCTCAAAGCTGGAATCTATGACTAATAAACCAGTGAAGCTATGACGGCAAAGATATAAAAATTTGTATACGGTATTAAATTCTACAACCTTATAATCTTGTGAGAGAATATCTGCCAACTCATTACTACTATCTTCACCCCTGAACAAAGCTATATTTTCCATACTTACTACTTTTTGAAATCGACGAGAAACAACTATAAAGGAAATATTGCCAATCGAGCCGCTCAGCTGCGCTAGGGGCAAGTAAACTCCCGATGCTCGCTCAGCCAACGCAGGTCGCTTTTAACTATCGAGATTTAGCTCGGCTAGTCACAGTGCTTTGTACCATGCACGTCAATCCAGCTGTTACTCGCTCGATAAATTCTTACCGCGATACCTACTCGCAACGCTTACGTCCAACTGTTGCAGCATGGTAATCAACCTACTACATGGCAAGCTGAGAAAGAAGGATCGGGGATTGGAACTCCTCGAGCGCAAATTTCCCGCTAAGCTCATTGATTTGGCTGCGGTTCGTAACCTTAGACATCAAAAATTCCAAGAGCTATTTTGTCCTGCACGACTCCTGGCTCCTAGTTTTTTTCTCGATCGCACCTAGCGGTCTGTCAAGAAAGAATTGATTGATGACTTAGGCGTGAAAAATCTACCAAAAACTGCTTTCAAAAAATTTTTATTGATCGAATCAAAGTTGACGGACTACTATCAAGAGGTGAGTTGTTCTTCTATCAACTCCTTTAACACCCATAGTTCGTATGCGAGTTTGTTAATTTGTAATTTCTTCAATCGATCTACTTTCAGCAATTTCATACCTGACATCTGACCTCACCCCTCCAAGTGCGCTACCTAACGCAATAAGCCCATCATTTATATCCATATAGATCGTATTTGTTCGCTCAGTAGTATGTCAGCAGTGCGATCGCTGAAAAATCCAGCGGCGTTGAAGGTCAGTAGTTTCTCCGATTGGTTGCCAGCATTCGCTAGCCATGAAAGAGATAGACGATCGCTCGATATAGGATTTCAGGCGACCACTGCAAAAATCTACATGAAGAAATGATTAGGACATCGGTAATTTTATTAGAGTTACGATAAATATTTATACCTTTGGATAGATGCTTGTTATAACTGTGTATGGTCACGGAGTGGTAAGTACGTATGACGAGCATAGCAACGCGAACAATAAAAATAGTGCTAGTAGAAGATCACAAGATTACGAGGTTTGGAATTAACACACTGCTATCTACCAAAGCCGACCTTCAGGTTTGTGGAGAGGCAGCAACGGCAGCCGAAGGACTAAATCTGGTTGACTTATACCAACCCGATATTGTGATTATCGACATAAATCTACCAGACAAGAATGGTTTAGAACTTACGGAAGAAATTAAGTATAAATACAGCAACATCAAAGTTATCGTTTTATCGGGCGAAACTCACAAAGAGATTGTCAAATCTGCTTTTGGTAATGGCGCTGACTCTTACTGTTCAAAACTAGCAGAAGACGAAAAGTTGTTAGAAGCAGTATATGCAACTTCTAGGGGAGAATCGTGGGTAGATTCTAAGATTAGCAAGCCAATAGTAGAAGAATTTAGAACGAATAGAAAAGAAGTCGTTCAATTTAGCGAACAAAATTTTTACCAATACATGCTGCGTCCGGATCGACTGACGGCAAAAGAACTTGAAGTACTACAACTAATCTGCGCGGGCATGTCCAATGAAGAAATTGCTACTAATCTATGTATATCTCCTGGAACGGTACGCACTCATACGCACAAGATCTTTCAGAAACTCAATGTTAATAGTCGGACGCAAGCCATGCGCGTGGCTATAGAACGCGGTTTGGTCGATACGGAAACCATAGCTAGAATTAGACGAAAATACAATAAAGAATAGCAAGGAACATCAAATTCTAGCTCTCGACAGTAATAAGCAGGCAATGCTATCTGTTGCAATTGTCTCCATAAACAAAAACTTGAGCAGTAAGATTTGGAAACAGCGATCGCGTGTATTCCGCTACTAATGGGATACAATGCTTTAGAAGTTATGATAAGTATCGCAATTGACATTCAGGACGCATGGTAGGAGAATTTGGTGCTGGTAGCGCGATCGTAGCTCATCCGCACCTATCTCTCTATTCATACTAGAATAATAATTGTTATCAATTTCGGATGGATATTACGCACTTTCCCTTCAGCTCTTTTACTTGTTTTTTGCAGAAAGATATTGCATCTGCATTAAGTTTTTGAAGTTCTTTAGCTTGCTGACCATCTGCCGACCTTGCCCATTGTAGCAAAGCTTTATCTTGAGAGTTTAAGTTACTAGGAGCAACAAATTTAACGATGGTATTGGCAGTAATAAAAGTGCCGATAACAGTTCCTAGAGCCAATACACCTCCTAAAATTGCAACCAAATATAGTGAGTGTAGCATGGGCGAACTAGCAAAATGAGTCGGAGAAGATTTATTTAGCAGCTCCTTAACAGTTTCTAGGAGTGCTTTTTTCTGCTGCGCTACTGCGCTACGAAAGATCTGCGACAATTTAGTGTCAATAGTTTCCGTCCAAGTGCTAACTATTGTCCCCAAAGATTCTGGAATTTTATCTATGCGACTATCTATTTTGGCTAAAGTCGCCATCGTCACGATCAACGGGTCGCGAGGGTTAATACCAGACTGCAAAATCAGTTGAGTAATTTTCTCTTTTTCTTCAGTTGAGAACTCCGATAACACTTGCTCGATCGCAGCAACGTTCATCTACAAATCTCCCTTAAAAACTACTTTCGCTAGCAGTAGAACTATAATTTTTCCAATTCAGACCTAAATAATCGCTTGCCTTCGGGTTGAGAGCAAACTGATGGAAAAAGCTTTCAATCCAATTAAATAGAATATGACGATAAAAAGTATTAACCTTTAGATCGCTGATGACTTGAGAGTACGGGAGTTCGCAATCCTCGCATTGCTGGTAGACAAAGAGCGATAAATTAGCTAGATTCACCTCTATACTGCCTAAAGCCTCGATTGAGCTACGAGTTTGGCTTGAATCGTAATAGGGAAAATACGTATCGAAATGATTGTTCTTAATGACAACATAATCGACGTTATCCCCACAAAAATTGCATAATTCTTGCAAGTATTCCACGCAGTCACGCCGATGAGATATGGGATGAATTACTGTCATTCTGTAACCCAGCGATGCTAAGGTATCAAATAGTAGAAATTCTTCGACAAAGAACTTAAAAGCAGATAAATATTGTCCTGGCAAGTCTGTCAAAACCACAGCTAAATCAGGTAGCGATTCCAGATCTATTAGAAGATTATCGGCACCGCCTCTCGATAGTTGTAATTCTTCAACACCTAAATTCTCTATTTTTTGATATGGTGCTAATTTATTGCGATTGCCGTTATAATAAGCTCTGACAGAGATTTGCTTTTCCAACAATAAATCCAGTAGCAATCGTGCTACTGTTGACTTGCCTACTCTAGCATCCCCAGCGGTTACTAATAATCTCTTTCTCAACATTTATTCTAAACCAAGCATTGCAGCAGCTTTTAAAGCGTTCTTTTCAAACTCAGCCAGCCACGATTTGACCCGCAACCTGATTGCTAAATTTGCTTTTGCATGTTCGTAAACTCCTGAAAATGGCAAACTGTGTTCGTCAAGAAAATCATAGGTTTTATAAAATAGGTCGGGCATAGCTATTTCTTGAACCGTGACTTTATCTTTCATTTGCTTTCTTAATTTTGATTCGTCATAGCGTTCAAACTTATCTTCCATTCCGTAAAATAAGTTTTTGACCACCAAGTAATCAACGCGATCGCCACAATATTCGTAGAGGAGTTTTAAAATACTTACAGAATCTTTAACTCGGCTAATTACGGAAACCATAGTTATTTGATAACCGCAGTCTTTTAGAGAATCAAATATATTCAGCTCTCGCTCAAATGTCTCAAAAAAGCTGCCGGACTGGGCTGGTAAATCCAATAAAGCGATCGGCGGCTGCTGCTCGTCCAAGTTTACTAATAAAACATCTGCTTCGCCCCGATTGAATATATCAAGGCATCTCACAATATCCTTTCCGTAGTGCCGTTCTAACTGAGGGTTGCGTTTATCAGCATCGTAAGCTAGTAGATGAGTTTTTTTATTGATGTATATCTGTAATAATCCCCTAGAAAACGTACTCTTTCCTACACCTCCTTTATCACCTGTTACTATTACTAAACGCTTTTGATTCGCTTTCAGCAATTCTAAATTTGTATTTTCTACATTAGACTCATTACTAGCTTTGTTAGATATATGTTCTGTAGACATTGCTGTACTTTCTCTTCTTTTAGTCATAGATATTTAATGAATACAATAAAGCTACTCTTAGCTCCAATGCAAACGATTTTACTCTTCTTCCATTTTTTCGGTAATACTGAATTAAAGTAATTAACAAGTTAAGGTGTATTAACGATAGCTTCAAGTGGCTGGCACTCATAAGCCTTTTACTGAAAAATTGTTGCGAGCCTTATTTCTCAATATTCCTAATTTCTACACTTGGCTCATCTTACTTTCAAATACATTTTAATAAAAACAGATAAATTTCTTAAATTTTCTCAGATTTTTATCTTATTTCTTCTCAACGACAATGCTTTGTATGATTTAAATAACCATTCTTTATTTGATAAGTAGATTGACTGAATCTAAAAATGAAATGATAGTTATAGTTACTTAAAGTAATTATTTGCTCCCCAGGTATCTAAAGATTTATCTTTATAATTTGCTGGTTTAATTTGCAAGGTTTCTGCGAATCTTCTCAGGGTTTGGAACAATTTTGACAGCATCTTGCCTTTGCCCTGGCTTGCTAACAATTTCAGCTTGCAGGAGGTATTCTTGTTCGAGCAAGTCATCCAACACTTCTTGGAGTAGTCGATTGTTACGACTCGAATTAGCACCCAGAATTCCTGATTTTCTGAGCAGTGTAGCTTTGCCGATCCACATTGGATTCTTTTTATCCCAGCTTAAGCGACCCATGATGTATACTAAGCAACGAGATTGATAATCTCTTGAATAGTTTGCACTAGGTGCTGGAACACCTCTCGCAGGAAGGCTTAAAAGGATAGTGTCCTTTTCGTCGTAGAAGCCTAACTCGACTTCGTATATGTCTGGAAGTTGAAAAGTCAAATCACCAGCTCGTTCAAAATCGACTTCTTCTTCCCCTCTATCCCGATAAAAAGCTCTTTTTATTCTGAGAATATTTTTATACACTACAGCTACATCTGTGTAACCTTTTTTACCCGACTGTGCGGGAGTAGCAGCTTGAAAGACAATCTCAGTACGATGCATCGAAAGCATTTCTTGTGCCAGCTGATTGCTAATATTTGAGTCATAATCTCGAATACTCTCTCGTCGTTTGTATCCTCTTGCTTCTAATAGCAATCGCGTATCAATTAGTGGTGTCTTTGTTCCCTGTTCGTATGCAGCTTTGTAGATGAGATATACAGTTTCAAGATTTCGCGGCCCACAAAACAAACTGACTCCTAGTAAAATTCTCTGCAATCGTCTGATCTCAGCATCTCTATGCCGTTCGGGATCTGTTTCGCTAAGCGCCTTTATGACTTTCTGGGTGTGCGCTCGAAATTCTGGGTTTTGCACTGAAGTTGCTAAGTTTGACTGAATGAAATCAAATTCATCATCTTCGAGCTTGCCGACCTGATACCGACGTTCGAGTTCCAAACCATCATCGTCTTGGTATAAACCTCCTCGTACTCGAACGACGATCGCGCACTGCCCGTCTATCCCACTTTCGACTAACGGTAGGTCAACTAGAGGATCTTTAAAAGGCGCTCCAGCTGTTGCCAGAATTGATAGTAACTGGGCATCCATAGGAACGAGATACTCGCGTTCTTCTACCATTTTCTCACCTGTATGCGCTTGCTAACCTACACAATTTCCAATGAATTGGAGTTTGATAGCGATCTGCCAGCATTTTATCCTTAAAAAGATAGAAAAACCTTATCGAACAACTGAAATCTTCCACTGTTTGTAAAGAGATGTAAATGTCTGCTACGATGCCCGCGTCAAATTTTGGATTTTTGCTACGATGCCCGCGTCAAGTTTTTGCTACGATGCCCGCGTCAAGTTTTTTAAAAGTTTCAAATATAACTGCTTGATTGGTAAGGATTTCACAACAGGTGCTACGATGCCCGCGTCAAGTTTTTGCTACGATGCCCGCGTCAAAAGTTCGATTCAGTCCCAAATCTGCGGCTATACGGGGGCTTGAGACTCTAGCTGTGGAGTGGTAAAACAGTTCCAGGTTGATTTTGTTTTTTGCAATTATGGCGTGATGAAGGTAGGAGGTTTCCAGCAAATTAGAACGGACACACTTTCATATCCAAAAGCTTGAGTGCCCTTTAGAGATGCAATTGCTCAAGCAACAGGGGATAAATAATGCGAATGAGTTACCAACACTAAAACCCTCACTGGTAGCACAGTCAGGGCTTTAGGTTTGCGATCTTATCTTTTTTATATGGGATCGTGTCTTGCGAGCACCAACCTCACAAGCATGACTCCCTGTGGGATACATGGTTTTCAAGGTAGAAACCATAGATCTCGTTAACTGATGCTAATCCGAGACAAGCGACTCACGAGACAAGCAACTTAGTAATCCGAGACAAGCAACTTAGTAATCCGAGACGAGTAACTCAGCAGTAAGGGCTTTTAGTTGCACTTTACTGCTGCAAATTATCATAGCAAAGATTAATTAAAATCGCTTGTCTCGGCTCCAAAAAGAGAGATTTCGAGATGAAACAAGCACAAAAAAATAGATCTTCTAGCCCATCTGTATCCCAAAAGCTCCACTTAGACCGCTCCTCCGCGATCGCCCAGTTAGAGATTCTCGGATACAAGCGTGGGGATGCCATCTATATCAGAGCTTTCCTACCAAAAGAAGACCCCCGCTATGCTCCTAACACTGGACGCAAAGCCGACAAGCTGAGTTGGGAACAGGTAGAGCGTTGGCAAGAACAAGGCTATGGCATTTACATCGTTGTGAATGGCGGGGGACATAAAGACGAAAACGTAAAGTCCTGCCGTGCCATCTTTTGCGAATTTGACGATAGAGCCATCGAAGACCAAATTAATTTTTGGCAAGACTTGGGGCTACCAGAGCCTTCGATGCAAATTGCTACCCGCAAGTCAGTTCATACGTATTGGGTGTTTGATGAACCAATTGCTGTGGAACAATGGCGAGAATTGCAAACGGCTCTACTCACATATACTGCTTCCGATCGGGCACTGAAAAATCCTAGTCGAGTCATGCGATTGGCGGGGGCTTTCCACATCAAACCAGGGCATGAACCAGTACGTTGCGATCTGATCCACTCTTCGGGCAAGTGCTACAACTACCAAGAATTACGCTCGGCAATTCCAGTTTCGCAATCTACTACACCAGCCATAACATTGTCGCCCTCACCAGTTCCACAATCTCAAACTAATTTAGTCACATCACAGGCTCGGTGCTTTGAAGATATTTCTATTCCCGTTTCCGCCTCAGTCCCTTTAGAAGCGTGCCTTGCTAAAGAATCTCGTTCCTTGCTGGGAGCGGGAGTAGGAGAAGGCGGACGTAATGCCCAAGGAGCTAAACTCGCCCGCGACCTGATCGGTACTGCCAATTACCTCCAGTCAATCGGTCAAAGTTTTGACGGCAACCCCATGCTACTGCTGGAAGATTATGCCAATCGTTGTTCTCCACCCCTGCCGTCTAGGGAAGTAGAGACAATTTGGCAGTCAGCCGAAAAAGACAATCCCACTCCTAGCTGTAAGCCAGAAGGTGTAGACGCTTGTATCAGGGGGTGGTACTGGAAGCATCACGTCAAACCACAGCTAGAGTCTACCCAGAAAAATCGCAACTATGCTGCTGGTCGTGGCTTCGGCTATAGCAACAATAGCAAAGGTGGAAACAATCCGCCCATCGCTACGGTGTCTCTGTGCGATCGCATTCGAGAAATTCTCAACCGCTGCGATAGCGAATCTGTTACTGCCACTGCTTTGATGGAGTTAGCTAGTGCCACAGGTCGCACCTACAACGAGATCGATCGGCTCGCTAGGATAATTCGCGCTGAAGGAGAACTAGCAGAGGAAGTCATCGAAGCGGTTGAATCCTTTCAAGGAATACTCAAGAGCTGCCGCAAACGACTGGATATCCGGCTGTACTTAGACAAGGCATTATCCGACCCACTGATGGCAAAAGCAGCAGCCATGCCCACTGCACCAGAGTATCTATTTAATACGGTACTTCCTTCTAGTGCCTCGCGCATCGGTACGGCAGCCAGAATTATTATCAATCCCCAAGGTGGTTACGTCCAACCTTGTATTTTCTGGACAGCCAACATCGCCCACAGCGGTCAAGCCAAGACTCCTCCGCAGCAGGTAATTCTCAAACCGTTAGAGGAAATGGAAGCAACAGCTAAAGAAATTCACGATCGCTCTATGGAGGACTACGAGGCTACCAAAGACAGTGATGCCAAAATCCCAGTGCGACAACGGCGGCTGCTCAACAATGTCACCACTTCCACTAAAATTCGCATTCATGACGAGAATCCACGCGGCTTGCTGGAATATATCGACGAATTGGTCGCTGACTACCAACGCTTGAACCAGTACAAGAGCGGTAAGGGCGACGACCTGCAACTAGAGCTATCGTTTTGGAATGGCTCTGGCGGTAACTTCGACCGTCACGACGCGCGACTGTTCTTGAAGCGCGTTGCTTTGAGCAAGACGGGAACGTACCAATGGGATACGTTGGCGCGATTGATGGGAGCTGACGAAGTTAACTTTATTGCTAGCGGTTACTCGTCTCGGTTCCTCTACTGCTCGATTGTCGATGCCCCAGCTAGATTTCTCGATCTTTTATCAACTCCAAATCCAGCTGCCGATGAGTTAAAGGAAAAGTTGTCTTGGCTGTATGCCCAGTTAGAACAACTACCTGAAACCGATTACTTTCTTTCCCATGAAGCTAAAGTCTTGTTTCAGGGCTGGAACCATACTTTGGTAAACGCTGAGATGGAAGAAAAGCATTTCGGGCTATCGCTAGTTTACGCCAAAATTGAGTCTTACACGGCTCGAATCGCCTTGTGGTTGCACGTTGTCAATGCCGTGCTGCGTGGCAAAAAGCCCCAGATGACGATCGACGGTCGGACAATGCAACATGCAATTGAAATTGCCTCGTTCTACCTCGACCAGCACAAGCTGATCCATGCCCATAATGCCCCTACTCGCCAACCAGAAGGAATTTTTCTCAAAGTCCAAACTCAAGCCGAGAAGGTTTTGAAAAAGTGCGGCAAGGGTGTCAGTGCTTCGTTTCTCAAAAGTCGGATCAATGCTCTCAAAGGCTGGGCAGTAGAAAAAATTCGCGCTTGCATCTTCAAAGCTTTAGCAGCCTCCGGTCACGGACGAATCGAAGGCGAGGGCAGCGAAATGGTTTACATCCCCAACCCTTCAACAGACGAACCGCCAGGAGATTTGGTGAGTATTGGTGGAGAATTGGTGGCATCACCAATAGCTCAAAACACCATTGAAGGGGAGTTACAGGCTTCAATTGGTGAAATTGATGACACAACAACCCCTGCTTCTTCTCAACCATCATCTGATGCGCTCGCCTCACCCTTAAACCATCAATTCACCAATTCAATAGCTTCAGCTATTGCTGCAACTGGTTTAGAGCCAGTTGGTGCTACCACCAATTCATCACCAAATACACCAACTGAAAAAACACAGCAACAGTCACCAAGAGTACGGGGACTGGCAGAGCAAATCCTGTTATGTTCCACTTGGACTGAGATTGCGAGTCGAGTGAAGGAAAACACCAATACGTTGATCGAGGCTGCTAAGGAAATGACCGCTCAACAACGCCAAGGGCTAACGAGACTGTTAAGCGAGCATTTGTGCCAGTCTCCGAGCCACTTGAGTCAATTAACTTGGGTTCCCGAAAAGTTGAGGCAGCGGACATTAGAGCGATTGCAATTCACCATTCGCCGCATAGCAAGCGTGGCAGGGAGCATTTTAGAGTTAGGTTGGGAGAGTATTTCTGGCTGTAGGCTAGAGAAAATCGGTCAAATTGGAATGCCAGGAGAAGCTTGGCTGTTCCTTGCGCCAGATGGGACTCATATTTATGCCGATCCCGATGCAGTAGAAGCGATCTCTTGCTGTGGAGAGTCATAGACCTGGCGTGCTGCCTCTACATTGCTAGGAATCGAGGTGTAGTCCGAATAATTCAGCTTTTCGTTTTCAAAGGAATTACCAGCCGTGCCAAAAATAGGAATGGAGACCCAAACTCAAGTAGCTGCGGTTGAAATTTTTGAGGAATTGACTCCTGATGAGGAGCGGGAACGACATCGGTTAGAAATTAGAGTCGATCGAGCTTTGGGCGAGGGCTGGTCGGCACTTAAACAGTTGCGCGATCTCCGTCTGTACCGAAGTACGCACGGGACATTTGAAGAATACGCTAAGGAAAGATTTGGATATAATCGCGCTCATGCCTATCGCTTGATTAACGCTGCCGCAGTTTTGGAGAATTTATCTCCCCTTGACCGACAAGAAGAAATGTCTCCAAATTGGAGACAAAAAATGCCTGTCTCGGAAAGTCAATGCCGAGAGTTAGCTAAACTACCCGCGAATAAGCAACCGAAAGCATGGGAAAAAGCCCTGTCTATTTCTGGAGACAAGGCACCTACAGCTCAAATTGTCAAAACTGTAGTCGAGCGGATGAAAGAAAAACAATTATTTCTAGCCAGGGATTTTTGTGCGGTGGGAGATGTATTTACCTTGACTCGGCTTCAAAGTCGCGAGCGCAAATACAATGGCTATCCTTGTGTTGCGCTGGTGCTAAAAGACTTTACCATCGAAGTTGATGTTTATGATGGAACTCTCATAGTGAAACCAGAAAACCTCAAACCCATCGATGACCCTGATGTTTGTCGCCAGCTTCCTACTATTCTCAAGCGGATTAAGCGAGTGCGGGATACGGGTTTGCTCGATCGGGGTGCTTACTATGTTTTAGACGGCTTGGGACGGCAGACCTATTTGACTGACTTTGAGGAAAAGTTATTAAGCTTGTTGGAGCAAGAACATGGGATCGATTCTTAAGGGTAGCCATTTTTAGTATTTGTGTACTAATTCAGTCTCAATTGTAATGAAACGTAACAGTCATTCTATCCAGTTTCCAAGTCCTCTCAGTTGCCATACTGCTAATGACCGAAGCTGAGTTGAGGAAAACTAAAAACACAACGATTGACTCGTTAGGTAGACTGTCAAAAATAAAAATGCGATCGCGTACAAGCGCACCAGTAATGAGATGTGCGCTCCTGCGTGTCAGCTCCATGTCCTTGCTCGGCGGCTGTCTATAACCAGCGACGAACAGAAGCCTTATAGGGCAAGTAGTCCGACGGGAAGCGGCTCTCCAGGTAGTGCTCCTCTCGCGGAATGACCACGAACGACATCAGCGCCACCGCTGGTATGAGGGTGACTAGTAGCCAGAGACTGTTGACCCAGAGTGCGACACCGAGCTGGAGCAGCGAGAAAGACAGATAAATGGGATTGCGGCTGTATCGATAGGGACCTGCACGCACGATTGTGGTGGTGGGACGATTGCCCGGAACGGGCGTGCCAGCGGTCTGAAACGTGCGAACAGCCCAGAGAAACAGAGCGACGGCGACAAGCACTACAATGCCTCCGAGTGGCACGCTCACTGCACGAGACACGAGCGGAACTGGCCAGGCGAAATGTAGCAACAGACCCAGGGCGATCGCGCCCAGGTAGATAAAAGGCGGTCGCACGATCCCAGAGTTAGCGACTTCCGGCTCCATGCCTGTCTCCACCTTATTGCTGCGATTGTCACTTGCCATACGAAGCTCCTCCAAGTCGAAGAACGTTCACCTAGGGCTGCCGCTCAGCCGCGAATGCTATACAAAAGGGAACTAACTTTGCGCCGATCCGAAGATGTCGTGGATTAGACGAGAGGGTCTGCTACAGGGCTGCCGCCGCCGAACAATAATTGTACTGAAATTACAATGCCAGGAAATGCTAATGGACTAATTTCTCCCGCTGTGAGAGTTTCTTCTGATGTGTAGTCACCCTCGCAAGGTGTGCGAAACACCTTGAGCTGTCGATGCTTCAAGTCCACAACCCAGTATTCTTGAATTTCAGCTGTGGCGTAAGTTTTTCGCTTGGCATCTAAATCTTTGTTGAGGCTAGTGTTAGCATACTCAATCAGCCAAAAAATATCTTCGGCGTAGGGATGGTGTTGGCGGTAGGTTTGCCCAAGGGGTTTAACAATAGCAAGATCTGATTCTGGTTCTGAGTCGTTGGGCAATGTAACAGGATGACCTTCGCGGACTTGAGCGCGATCGCCTAAAAGATCCCTTAAATATTTGCCTGCTTCATCCCCAAGGTAGGCGTGTTCTGGACCCTCTGGGGGCATTTCAACGATTTCTCCGTTCAATAACTCAACGTGGCGATCCTCTAAAAGACCAACTTCAATCATGCAATGATAGTCTTCTAGTGTCCATTTAGCAGTAGTCACAGTCATATTGTGTCTTTCCGCTCCAGAGAATTACTGCGGCATTTCTACTGAAATAACTAATATTCCCTAATTCATAGTTTAACTTGAAAAGGTTTTGGGAGTAGAGGTTGGACATACTGCAATATTCCGAACGGTTGGCTCCCACATCAGCCACTGGCATTAAGGAGGGCTTGTTTAGTAGTTATAATCGCAGTTGCTTAAATTCACTCTTCATACATTGTGCTTAAATTTCATCAAGCTTTGTAGGTTAACTACGCTTTTGCCATGTAGAAATGGTTTCGGTCAAACGAACATCGCTATGACAAATTTGAGCGCCGTCCGCACTTAAAAGCTACTCCCTTAATATTTCCTTGGCTACTGTCAATACTTTAGAAATAACGTATAAGTGCTTTGCACCTGCTGTATTGATGTTAATTTTCGCACGGTGCAGTTATGTCAACACAGTTATCCAATCCTGAAGAAACACACAAAACTCAAACAGTAGCTGATTTACCAGCAGAACAAGAAGCACAAACTACATCTACTGAAGAAATAGCTGGCTTAGAAATAGAAGCAAAACAGGCGCTAGAACGCCGCGACTACTATCACCTTGCTTACAGCCAATATTAAGAAAATTGTTTGACCAGCACTTATGAAAATTTCCTGCAAATATCAATGCATACCGAAACAGGCAGAGCGATAATACTAGCTTGGAGATCTTATGAAACAAGATAAGACAATTAATACAGACCAGGTAGACACAAAACCAAAAGACATTACCGAGCGATCGCTACGAGAACTATCTTTAGAAGCTGCTTTGTTGTGGAATCAGATTGAAGATGCTTCAGAATCAGGAGCTGAAAATGTCGAAAACCTTGTTAAACAACTGTGGCAAGTCCAAGAAGCAACTGAATCTAAGATTGACAGCATTGCTTGGATAGTAGATTATCTGAAAATTGAAATTGATGCTGCTAAAAAACGCCTGGATGCAGTTAGAGAACTGCACGAGCAATTCATTGCCAGAAAGGAAGCTCAGTTAGTAGGTATCAAGCAGGGATTGCTGTGGTTGCACGCTCAAGGATTAATTCCAAAACGTAATATTGGCAAAGAGAGAGAAATTGAAATTAGAGATAACAATCCCAAAGTTATACCTAAAGTAGCCGCCGATGACTCCCAGCTTCCAGATGAATTTCGAGTGCAAGAATTAAAATCTAGGCTAGACCTTCAAGCGATTCTTGATGCTCATAAATCTGGTAGAGATGTCAGCAGCTTTGCTGAGATTCAGATTGGGAAACAAGTGCGGTTCAAGTTTCAATCCTCTCGTGCTAAAGCCAAACACTCTCGAAGTTAGAGATCTAGGATTTCCCCTCGTAGCCGTGGGAAGTCATACTTCCCACCGCCATAGATAGCAAAGATAGTCTTACTCACATAAAGAAGCAGGAGAGGATTTCCAGTGGAGGTGAATGAAAATTCTTGTATGGGCAGCTTTCTTTGAGCCGTTTATTTCCTACCTTCAAGCTTCCTTCTACAAGTAGATTATCTAAAAATCAGACGATTTGACCGCATAGTTTTATCAAATTCACTTAAAAAATCTTCATCTAAATTGACAATAGCATTGCTTTTAACTTATAAAAAATAACACCTAAAATTCACTAAGTTTTAATCAAGTTTGTTGCTAGTTTTATAATGAATTCAAAAATTATTTGAATTCTCAAGCGATACTGTAGAAATCGCTCACTATCTAATAGCACTCGCTAATCTTAGGTAAAAAAACTATAAATATCCTAAAAAGGAGCTAAAATTTTTATGTCATGGGTAGCACCAGAAGAGCGTCAAGAGCTAAGAAGAATGCGCCGTTCGCTACTCCTAGACAATTTGTACATTTTTTGGGTGCTAACTTCACGCACTACAAGTGGTTTAGCGCTCTACGTTCTCACTTTCTGTTTAGCAATATACTGGGGTTGGGGCTATCCCTGGTCTTGGATGTTTGGATTCTGGTGTGGTATGGCACCTTGGGGTGGCAAAGTTCGCGATCGCCACTACCAAGAACAAGAAGAAAGAGCAGTTCGCAGAAAGACAGAAGATCGCGAATTACATGCGTATGCACGAGCTGAAATTAAAATCTATAGAACTAACCTAATTGCTGATATTGTTAGGATATTAATAGGGATTTTGATTGACGGTTTATGGGGTATTTTTGGTGCGCCTAAACTAATTTATAATTACGCGATCGCTTTTAAAGACAACTGCGAGACAATTCTTAATATTAATAGAGTTCTTTAAAATTATGAAACTGCTGACGCACAATTACCAAATATAAGTAGGAATACTTCTACTTATATTTTTCCTATTTCTATCAATAGTTTTTTGCTGAGATATGTTTATATTTGCAATAGTTACAAATAAAATTTTATACTGAAATCTATTTTATTGATTAGACGTTGATTTTTTCTATAGCATTCTTCTGATACAAACACAGCAGAAAAATCAGAGATTTGTTAGATGTCTGTATTGCGCCACATAATTTACTATTTCAATAAACTTACAATAACTAACATTTCCTTACATGCAGTCAAACGTATTCCACGTTGTTGAAGAGCATATCCTCAATAATAGCCCACTTGTTGCTTGCGAATCACCATTTCAGGAACGGCTGCGCTTTTTCCTGAGTGCTGCTCAAATTTGTCAAAAATTAGGTAAAAACTGCCATTTGTGGAACTTGGGAGAAAGTACATTTAAGAAAGTTAGCATTTCCATTGAGGGAAATTTAGCTATTCAGGATTTTGATGGTTATCAGCCTAGTATTACTGGGCAAAAACAAGAAAAATATATAGAGGTTTTTTATTTTTGGAAAACGCAGTTAGAGAATGCAGTATTGATTGTTGAAAATATTTATCCTTGGCTGCAAGCAGAAGACAGTGCGAAACAGACAGAATTTTTATTGATGTCAGAATGGATAAAATCATCTCTAATGAACCTAAAACTCTACAACAATAGAGCAAAAAAAACGTTGATATTGCTGGGAGACTCTGCTAACCTTTCTAAGGATTTGGTAGGAGAAATTCCGATAATTTCTCATGATTTACCTGAAATAAGCGAGATTGTTAGCGTACTCAAAGACAGCCAAATTTTCCCAGTCAGCTTAGAAAATAAAGATTGGTCAGAAATTGCTAGAGCGGGTCTAGGATTGTACGCATCGGATATAACACGTGGTTTAGCATCTTTAAACAAAGAATTCAATTTACAATACATCGGACAGAATCAGGCGGCGATAGTGCCGTAGGAACGTAGACTTTGGTAGTTGGGATGAGATTTAATCAA
>NZ_PYCI01000085.1:0-28889 GCF_003015105.1 Chroococcidiopsis sp. CCALA 051
GTCGCCAAAAAAAGTCCAAAAGCTGCCATTCCCAGCAGCCCTGTCAAAAAACGCAAACTGCTGGAGAAGTTGTTGCAAGAAGGGCAAAGATTGATGGATACAGGCAAACTGCCAGCCGCGATCGCTAAATATCAACAAGCGGCTAAAATATCTCCCAAAAATGCTCGCATCTACTCTACTATGGGTTACATTCAAGCATTACAAAAAAACTATTCTGCTGCTGTTGTCTCCTATCGTCGCGCGATCGCGGTTGCTCCCAATCATGCCGATTTTCATTATGCTTTAGGCTATTGTTTAGGGCAATTGCGGGATAATGCTGGAGCCGCAGCTGCTTACCGTCGCACGATCGAACTCGATCGCAATAACTTAAATGCCTATTTAGGATTAGGTGTGATTTCCTTCCGTCTGCGAGACTACGACGGTGCAGCCGAAGCATATCAACAAGTTTTAAACCGTGACTCTAATAATGCCTATGCGAACGAGTTAATGGGTTTGCTACTGCTAGAACAAGGAGAATATGATGCAGCGGGCGCTGCACTGCAAAAAGCAGTAACGCAAGCACCTAATAACCCAAAACTACTGCAAGCTCTTGCCAAGGTCTGGATTGCTCAAGGCAATACACCAGCAGCGCTCATGACTTTCAGACAGATTGCTCAACTTGAACCTCAAGACGCTAGAGTCTATTTGCAGATTGGCGATTTACTCAAGCAGCAAAACGACTTGAATGGCGCTCTTGCAGCCTACCGACAAGCCTTGTCGATCAAACCAAATTTACCAGTAGCGCAAAAGGCAATTCGAGAAATCCTCATGACTTTACCAGCTAGCAATCGTGGTACGGAGCCGCAGCTTTGACTGAAAGTCAAAATTCAAAAGTCAAAATTTAGGAGCCAGGAGTCACTACTCCCTCTCCTCGTCTAATCCAGCCTACGTCCTGTGAGTTCGACGAAGATATCTTCGAGGTTAGAAGATCGCGCCATCATTCCAGTTTTGTTTGGTTGTTGGTTAATAAAGGTGTTGGCATCTTCTAAGGTGGGGAAGAATAGATATTCCCAGCGTTCTTCGACTTGCTTCATCACTAACCCTTCACCATACTGCGATCGCAGTTGTGATAAAGTTCCCAAGGAAATCAGCTTGCCACCGTCCATAATTCCGATGCGGTTACACAAATATTCGACTTCCTCCATGTAGTGTGTGGTTAGCAGTATCGTCATTCCCTGCTTGTTGAGATCGAGAATAATTTCCCATAAGCGCCGCCTAGTTTGAGGGTCTAGTCCTACGGTTGGTTCATCTAAAAATAAAATCTGTGGTTGGTGTAACAAAGCTCTGGCAATCTGCAAGCGCCGCTTCATTCCTCCTGAGAGAGTTTTGACTAAACTATCGCGACGGTCTGCTAACTCTACATATTTCAGCCATTGACCGATCCGCTGCTGGCGCTGAGGATTGGGAATGTGATGCAATCGTCCGTGTAGTTCCATATTCTCCCAAACCGAGAGATCGTTATCGACGCTGGTTTGCTGCAAGACTACGCCAATGTACTGCTTCACCAGTATGGATTGACGCAAGAGATCGAATCCTGCTACTTCAACTTGACCCTGGGTTGGTTTGGTCAGCGTTGTTAACATCCGAATCGTAGTTGACTTACCAGCACCATTGGGTCCGAGTAAACCAAAAATCTCCCCTGGTTGGATAGTAAAAGAAAGGTCGTTGACAACTGAAATGTTGTTGTATGACTTGTAAACGTTTTGCAGCGAGACAGCAGCAGACATGAATTGTTGCAATAAGTTAAGTTAATCCTCTCCTAAGTTAGCAATTATCAGTTGTCAGTTGTCAGTCAACCAACTACCAACTACCAACCACCAACTATCTCTCTTGTCTAGTTTTATGAACTTGAGTAAGATTTTGTTTACCTTATTTGATATAGATAAATACTAAAGATTCACAATTTACCATAATTAAAAAACTATGGATACCATCAAGCTGTTTGGTATGCCTGCACAAAGGGGTAGATGGCTGCTGATCCCTCTAGGAATTGTCGTACTGCTCTGCCTGGGTACGGTCTATTCTTGGAGTATTTTCAGAAAACCTTTAGAAAAGTTGCTCAATATTGGTGCAACAGAAAGTTTGTTGCCGTTTACCGTGCTTTTAGTCGTTTTTGCACTGTTAATGCCGATCGCAGGCTTTCTAATCGATCGCTTTGGTTCTCGTGTTGTCACCGCTGTTGGTGGTGTAGTGATGGGAGTTGGTTATATTCTCACTAGCTTTGCTACCAACGAGCCAATGCTTGTCTTTGCCTACGGGTTAGTGGCTGGTGCGGGAATTGGAATTGCCTATGGAGTCCCGTTAGCTGTCTCGGCTAAGTGGTTTCCCGATAAAAAAGGAATAGCTGTAGGCTTGACGGTGATTGGGTTTGGACTATCGCCGTTAATTACCGCACCTTTAGCTAAGAATTTAATCGATGCTTACGGGGTGCGGCAAACTTTTACGATTTTAGGCATTGCCTTTAGTGTTATTGTGGTCGCGATCGCCACGCAATTAAAAATGCCTCCTTCACAATGGCAACCTACAGTAAGGAATGTAGCATCGGCAAGAGTCACTTCAGTTAGAGTAACTACTGAGAAAATCTGGCAGACTCAAAGCTTTTACGGACTGTGGACTTGCTACACGATTGGAACATTTGTAGGACTATCGGCAATTGGTATTTCCAGTCCTGTAGCACAAGAAATGATCGAACTCGACTCCACAACCGCAGCGATGACTGTCTCGCTATTTGCCATCTTTAACGGACTAGGACGACCGTTATTTGGCTGGGTAACAGATCGGTTCAGTCCTAAAATAGCGGCGATCGCCTCTTACGTGCTAATTCTAATCGCTTCGATCTTGATGCTGAATGCTCGTACTGGCGCTACATTGACATACATAGCGGCTTTTGCTTTATTTTGGCTGTCTTTAGGTGGATGGCTGGCGATCGCGCCAACCGCAACTTTAACTCTATTTAGAGCCGAAAACTACGCCAAAAATTACGGGATTATCTTTACTGCCTACGGTGTTGGAGCATTTTTCGGTACGATTGTTGCTGGCAGAATTCGAGATATTTTCGGCAGCTATACTTATGCCTTTTATCCAATGGCAGGTTTAGCGATCGCGGGGACGATTGTTGCTGTATTTTTCTTGAAGCGTCTGCCTGCTATGTCTGAAATCTTAGAAGAACCTGTTGCTAGAAGCTAGTGCTATTCAAAGGGAGCAGAGAGTAGGGAGTAGGGAAAGAGAAGAGAGTGATGCATGGTGAGAATTCGGAATTCGGAATTCGGAATTCGGAATTAATTGCGAATGCGCGACTTGTCTTGCTCCCTGTTCGTAACTTGTGAGTTTATTGAGAAAATTGGGCAAAATTCTGAATAGAAAGACTAGTGCGGCAACAGTACTTCAGCAGTTGCAAAAACACTGCTATCTCATCTTGCAAGCATTATTCGCTTCTGCCTTCTGTCTTCTGCTTTTTTGCACTAGTTTCATATATGCTCGAAAATTCTTCACAACCAATGAATAAAGGGACAATTATCTGTGTTGATGACGAACGCAACATACTACTTAGCCTGCACGATAGCCTGAGTCAAATCGCTACCGGATATGCGATCGAGCTAGCAGAAAGCGGAGTAGCAGCCTTGAGCATAATTACTGAACTTAGCCAAAATCAAATTGAAGTCCCTCTGATTATCTGCGATCGCGCTATGCCTGAAATGGATGGAGCAACTCTGCTAACCCAGCTGCATCAACAATTCCCTAAAACAGCAAAAATTCTCATCGCTGAACTAGCTGAAATCAGTCATGCCATCCAAGCGAGCGATCGCACCCATCTTTACCGCTACATTACCAAACCTTGGGACGAGACAGACTTCAGTTTAACCGTGCGCGAAGCACTACGGAGTTACGAGCAAGCTAAACAAATAGCAGTACAAAACCAGACATTGAAACAAATGCATCTGGAACTCCAGCGCGAGATCGCCAATCGCCGCCGTGCTGAAGCCCTTTTAGTCTATGATGCCCTTCACGATACCTTGACAGGGTTACCTAACCGCACGCTATTGGTAGAACGGCTCGAACAAGCAATTAGAACGGTACGATACGACTCGACATATCAATTTGCCGTATTGTTTATCGATCTCGATCGCTTCAAAATTATCAACGATAGTTTGGGACATACAATAGGCGATGAGCTGCTAGTTGCAATTTCAACTCGCTTTCGCCAATGCCTGCGCAACACTGATATCATCGCTCGGCTGGGAGGCGATGAGTTCGCTGTCTTACTCGAAGAAATTCAAGATACTAGCGACGCGATCCAAATAGCACAGCGCTTGTTAGAAAGCCTATATACGCCATTCAATTTAAAAGGTCATACCGTTGCTGCCAGTGCCAGCATTGGCGTTGTTGTGGGTTCTAGTTCCACTGCCTATGACAGTGCTGCCGATTTGCTGCGAGATGCCGATCTAACCATGTACCATGCAAAGAAAACAGGCAGAGCTGGCTATGCCTTGTTCGATCGCCAACTACACGTTCAGACCCTCAAATTACTAAAAATTCAGAGCGACTTGCATCAAGCTTTAGAGCGGCAAGAATTTATTTTGTGTTATCAACCAATTGTTGCTCTAAGTACGGGCAAACTCATAGGTTTTGAAGCCTTAGTACGCTGGCATCATCCCCAACAAGGTTTGATCTCGCCTGGTGATTTTATTCCCGTTGCCGAAGAAACAGGATTCATTATCTTTCTGGGAGAGTGGGTATTGCGAGAAGCCTGTCGCCAGATGCACCAGTGGCAGTTACAATTTCCTCTGCATTCACCATTAACTATTAGCGTCAATATTTCTGGCAAACAGTTTTCTCAAGTCAATTTCGTGCAGCAGATCGAACAAATTCTTCTAGAAACTGGGTTTGATGCCCATTTGCTCAAACTAGAGATTACCGAAAGCGTACTCATGGAAAATGCCCAGTCTTCAACTAGTATGCTTAGCCAATTACAAGCTTTGGGTATTCGGTTATCTATTGATGATTTTGGTACGGGATACTCATCTTTAAGTTATTTACATCGCCTACGCCTCGATACCTTAAAAATCGATCGCTCCTTCGTGCGCGATGTCGATCGCAGTGTCGAACAAATTGAAATTATCCGTACCATCATTGCCCTAGCTTGGAACTTGGGTATGGATGTCGTTGCCGAAGGCATAGAGACAAAAAAACAACTCTTCCAACTGCGATCGCTCAAATGCGAATACGGACAAGGTTATCTATTTGCTAAACCTTTAGATCGAGCCGCGATTGAAACTCTACTCGCTCAAGATCTACCACTGCAATACTTAAGTTAGTAGTGTAGAGACGTTACATGTAATGTCTCTACAAGGTTGTTGGAACTCTTAGCTCTTAAATTTTGAATCTTGAATTTTGGATTTTGAATTTTCTCCTACCTCTCCAACGTTTTGCTTGTATTTTTGCAAAATAGAATTGCTGTATTTAGCCACAGAAGGATAGCGATGTAATTTGCCGTCTGTTCCTCTATACCACTGAACTGCTTTAGATTTATATAAGTCAGGACTACCGCTATACCAGTGGCTTGCTACTCTTAATACTGCTATCTCTTCATCACCTTGACTTGTAACTAAAGCGTCGTGCCAATATTGCTCTAATTTGTAATGAATAATTTGCTTTTGAACTGTGGGATTGCTGAGAAATTCATCAACAGATATGCTATGACCGAGTGCTTCCTTACTCCAAGCACCAATATTTGCAGGCATAATTTGAGCTAGTCCCAAAGCTTGAGAATGGGGATTCAGCGATTGATGATTATGCGTACTTTCTTGATTAATAATGGCATGGCTGAGCGCATCTACTGGAGAAACCAAAATAGGTGCTGGTTGAGATCGAAAAGTACTTGCTTGAGAAAACTGAGTTTGCAGCGATAGCAGCCATCTCGATAACAACAAACTGAGAACAACTGTAGGGATTAAAATAACTAACTTGTGCCAGCGATCGCGCCTTAGTCGTCGCTGGCGGCGGCGAGATGGATGTATCCGCGTCTGTTGGGTGGATGGTCGATCTACAAGCGTCTGCTTACGTCTAGTAGGTTTAGAATGTATTGTTCGCTGTCTTTCCGGCTCGATTTGCTGCTGAGTAGCTAGCTCTAAAATAATTTTTTGATGCCTCATTACGCGATCGAAGTCATATATCGTCACGAAAAAGGAATTATAGAGGACAAAAATTTTTTTTCTTCGTTTTACAGGTTCTCTTTAGCTTTTGTGCAGCTATTTACAGGGGTAGTTGTCAGCAACTCGCGATTGAATGACGCTACGATCGGCAAAGATACTAATAAGTCTCTATCCAATCGATAAATTTCGACTTGAGTGAAAAATATCGGTTTTTAAAATAGGTGAATTGCCGTTGAAAATTAGCCTCATTTTATGATATTGTTTTTCTTATAATGGGAATATGATTAAAAATTTTATTTCGACATATAATTCTATTATTAAGTCAAACATTCGGTAACTAAATATTACCACGAGCGATCGCAACTTTTCTATTAAAAAATAGACAAAAAATTAGGTGGGCAATGCCCACCCTACAAAATTTAAACCATTTCTGACTGCGCCGTAACTGACGGCTCGATTTGAGGTTGGAATTGGAAGAGAGAATATACCACATTTCGACGAATGTTGGTCATCATATCCAAGAACATCTCAAACCCTTCTGTCTTGTATTCAATCAGCGGGTCTTTTTGTCCGTAACCGCGTAAGCCTACAGATTCTCGCAGTCCATCCATTTGTTGTAGGTGTTCTCGCCACAGGCTATCGATTTGCTGCAAGATAAAGAAGCGTTCGGCTTGGCGCATCAATCCTGGGCGAATTTGCTCGATTTCGGCTTCTTTGATGTCGTAGGCGATTCTGACTTGTTCGTGGAGGAAGGTTTTAATGTCGCTGACCGTCAAATCTTCCATTTGCTCAGGTTCCAAGTCTGCCAGCAAGTAGACAAACTCCTTCACTTTGCTCACCAATTTTGGTATATCCCAATCTTCCGAAGGCAAGTCAGGATTGATGTAGTAATCGACAATTTCATTCATTGTCTGCTCGCCGTACTTGAGAACCTGCTCTTTTAAGTCTTGACCTTCAAGGACGCGACGACGTTCGGCGTAAATTGCCCGCCGCTGCTTGTTCATCACCTCGTCATACTCAAATACCTGTTTGCGGATGTCGTAGTAGTAGGTTTCGACTTTGCGCTGCGCCCCTTCTAAGCTGCGCGTGAGCAATCCCGATTCGATGGGCATATCTTCTTCGACATTGAAGGCTTGCATCAACCCAGCAACGCGATCGCCACCAAAAATCCGCAATAAGTTATCCTCTAAACTGAGGAAGAACCGTGTCGAGCCAGGGTCGCCTTGCCGTCCGGCACGTCCCCGCAACTGGTTGTCAATCCGGCGCGATTCGTGGCGTTCCGTCCCAATGACGTGCAGTCCACCTAACCCTACCACTTCATCGTGTTCTTTAGTGGTGAATTGTTCGTATTCGTGCTTAATCTGGTTGTAAACTTCCCGCAAGCGTTGAATTACCACATCATCTGTAGGCGCTTTTTCCGAAGCAACGGCGACTTTATCTTCGGCTTCGAGTTCCGATAGACTTCTTTCCCCATACTCTTGTGCGGCAACTTCTACTGCTGCTTTGAGCATTTGCTCGGTTTCTCGCGATAACTCGACGGGATAAATTTGGGGCGATGCTTTCCAGGTCTTGACCTTCTTCCCAGGGACAAAACCCTGACCGCTGCTACTACCTGTAGGTAAACCAGCCGCCCGTTGTACGGCAAATACGTCTTCATCCTCTGGCATCACGATCCGCGGCATGAAGTATTCCCGCAGTTTCAGGCGTGCCATATAATCGGCATTACCACCCAAGATGATATCCGTACCTCGTCCTGCCATGTTGGTAGCAATCGTAACAGCCCCTTTTCTACCTGCTTGGGCGATAATCTCCGATTCCCGTTCGACGTTCTCCGGTCTAGCATTGAGCAGGTTATATGGGATTTCTAACTGGTTGAGCAGCCGACTGAGAACTTCAGAGTTTTCCACGCTTGTCGTACCGACTAGGACAGGGCGACCTTTTTCGTGCATCTCAGCACATTCTTGAGCGATCGCCCGCCACTTACCTGCCTCGTTCTTGTAAACTACATCAGATAAGTCTCGGCGTTTTGTCGTTCTATTGGTAGGAATACTTGCAACTTCGAGTTTGTAAATCTTCTCAAACTCTGCCTGTTCTGTTTTTGCCGTCCCTGTCATCCCCGACAGTTTTGGATAGAGCAAAAATAGGTTTTGGTAGGTAATCGTGGCTAAAGTTTGAGTTTCCGGTTGAATTTCTACCCTTTCCTTGGCTTCAATGGCTTGGTGCAATCCGTCACTCCAGCGTCTGCCTGGTAGCACCCGTCCGGTAAACTCGTCTACGATGACTATCTCGTCTTCGCGAACGATGTAGTTTACATCCCTGAGGAATAATTCTTTAGCTTTGAGAGCGTTAAAGACAAAGTGCGCCCAAGGGTCATCGGGGTTGAATAAATCCGTCACTCCCAACAATTCTTCGGCAGCAGCAAAACCCTCATCTGTTAGTAGCACGTTCCGCGCTTTTTCATCAACTTCGTAATGCTCGTCTTTTTGCAAGGCAGCGGCAATTTGAGAGGCACGGATATATTTTTCTGTCGGTTTTTCTACTTGTCCAGAGATAATTAAAGGCGTGCGTGCTTCATCAATTAAGATTGAGTCTACTTCGTCAATGACGCAGAAGTTGAAGGGACGCTGCACGACATCATCCATGTGGGTAGCCATGTTGTCACGCAGGTAGTCAAAACCCACCTCGCTATTGGTGACATAGGTAATATCGCAAGCATAGTTGCGCTTGCGCTCGTCTGGGGTCATGCTTTGTTGAATCAGTCCGACGCTCAACCCCAAGAAACGATGCACTTGACCCATCCATTCAGCGTCCCGCTTTGCCAGGTAATCGTTGACGGTGACTACGTGCGCTCCTTTCCCTGTCAATGCATTGAGGTAAGATGGCAGGGTTGCCACTAAGGTCTTACCCTCACCCGTTTTCATCTCGGCAATTTGACCTTGGTGGAGGATAATACCACCTAGTAACTGCACGTCAAAGTGCCGCATTCCCAATACTCTGCGTCCCGCCTCGCGCACGACAGCAAATGCTTCTGGCAGAATGTCATCCAAGCTTTCACCTTTTTCGAGGCGCTGTTTAAACTCTGCTGTCTTACCAATTAGTTGCTCGTCAGGGAGAGCTTTAATGTCTTCTTCTAATAAATTAATTTCTGTGACGTAAGGCTGATATTTTTTGAGCTTACGAGCGTTGGGATCGCCCAGCAAGGTTTTTAGCATGGTAGGTCAGGAGAACTTAAGGATTTCTAGGAAGTTTAATTTGTGAGTTTTGATTTTGCCATCAGCTCATACTGGTGGGACGCTAGAACTCAAATACTAGCCTTTTGGATGGACAAAATTGGTCAATTGTACAGTGTTTCGGCTATCGGTCTTGATATAAGCTTTATAGATCGTATCATTTTACCCTAATTCTATAATGGTGCGGATAGGCGATCGCTTTTGGTCGGGAGTCGGGAGTCGTTCGAGTATGGGAGTTGGGGATAAGGAGGACAAGGAGGACAAGGGAGAATAACTACAAATGACCGATGACCAATGAGCAATGACAATTATGGGGAATTCTCCCATTCTGGTGTAAGGCTACGGAAGTTGAAGGCGTTGGCGTTGGGATGACAGGTGACGCAACTGCTGAGTTGAGTTGGTTTTGGTAATTTGACTTTGGGATGCAAAGCTTTGAAATAACGCGAGTTGGCAATGCGGTATGGTATTTCTTCGTCTTGGTTGAGGGGACGGGAAGCAAATCTGAGATAATTCCACACTAGAATGCGGGGTGGATCGACCAATGGTTTGATTTGTACGCCGTAGTGTTGAGTATCTTGTAGCAACCGCTGCCAAGTCTGCACGGGTAAGACGGCTGGTGGAACGGCGATGTGGCAAGTAGCACAGTTTTCCAAGTAGAGTTCTTGTCCTAGTTGATAACGTTGGGGAACTGCATCGACGGTGTAAGCTGGTTGGGCGTGCGTTGCCATTGCTAAAACCCAAGCAGCAGCAATACTCCAAGCTAAAATTAACAGAAAGAGGATCGCAGGCGATCGCTTGCTTTTTGGGCGATGTGGTTTCGATTTGAGGGCAGGTAACATAGTTGTCATTAGTCATTAGTCATTAGTCATTTGTAAGCAAGTTGGTGACTGATGGCAGTCAAATTTAGAAAATTTTACACTTTGGGTTATTAGTCATTAGTCATTTGTCATTTGTCAGCGAACAACTACCAACTACCAATTACCAATTACCAATTATCATGAATTATTCTCCTAGCAAACGCGATCGCATTCTACTCAAATTTAATGACAGCTTCAAAAAAAGTCGAACAGATCTTTCAGCAGTACTCCTTTTTCCCAAACATCATTTGTGGGTTGGTTCGGATGAAACATCGACTATCGAACGTTTAACTTTTGTAGAACAGCAAAACTGCTTTGCCGAACATCACACATTTCACGTTCAAGATTTTATTGAGCTACCAAAACCGGAAGACGAGGAAATTGATATTGAAGGATTAGCTTATCACGATTACTATCTCTGGTTTATTGGTTCTCATAGTTGGAAGCGCAAAAAGCCAAAACCAGAACATACTGATGTGGAGAATATTGAACGATTAGCCAAGATAAAAACGGAAGAAAATCGTTATATTATTGGACGTATTCCCCTAGTTGATGGTACTTTGCGGCAGTCATGTCCCCACCCTGAAAATCCAGATGTCACCTTGACTGCGGCAAAAGTTAAACTAACAGAGGGGGGTAATATGCTTACTGAAGCTTTAGCAACAGATCCCCACCTTGGCGATTTTGTCAAGACTAATATTCCTGGTAAAGATAATGGTTTTGACGTAGAAGGAATAGCAATCTATCAACAAAAAGTTTTTCTTGGTTTGCGGGGTCCAGTATTGCGGGGCTGGGCAGCGATCTTAGAGTTAGAGTTAGAAATAGATGCTCAAGAAGACACTTTAAAGCTAAAGCCAATTGGAGCAGAACAAAATCTTTATAAAAAGCATTTTGTTTATTTGAATGGCTTAGGTATTCGAGATCTACACGTAGATGAAAAAGATTTTTTAATCTTAGCGGGACCGACAATGGATTTAGATGGTCCAGTCCGAGTTTATCGCTGGCACAATGGTGTAAATATAGCTGAAAATACGCTATCTTACCCAGAGGTTATGTTAGAAATCCCCTTCGGTATTGGAGACGACCACGCAGAAGGAATGATTACGTTTAATGAATATACTCAAACTCCGTCGCTTTTGGTGATTTACGACGCGCCCGCCGCAGCAAGATTGGAGGGTGAAGGTGGCGTGTGGGCAGATGTATTCAGTTATCAGTGAACAGTTATCAGTTAATTCTGATTTCTGACTCCTAAATTTCCTATCTCGTAGCTTTTGACTTTTGACTTTTGACTTTTTAAAGGTTTGTTGAGATAGCTTGCGTTGGACAAGTAGGAATGCATTGTTCGCAAACAATACAGCGCGATCGCGTGAATGTTAGTTCAAATGTGGCAGAATTAAGGGTTAAGGCTTCGGTGGGACAAACTCCGGTACACAAACCGCAGTCTACGCAAAGTTCGCGATCGATGGTAATTTCAGCCATTGCCGAAGAGACGTTGATGTTTTGCGATCGCATCCAATCAACCGCCGCATCGAGTTGATCGATATCTCCTGACAATTCTACAACTAACGTACCAACTTGATTAGGGGCAACTTGAGCGCGGATGATATTAGCAGCAACGTTAAAATCTTTTGCCAGTCTGTATGTCACTGGTACTTGTATGGCACGACGAGGGAAGGTCAGGGTAACTCTTTTTTTCATTAGGGAGCAGGGAGTTGGGAGCAGGGAGTAGTTATGTCCTACTTCCGAATTTTCCTATCTTCTCTAATTTGTAACAAAAACCTTTGATGACCGTTCGATTAAAATGAAAACTGTTGCTTGATTAAGTTTTGATAAAAGCTTTATGAGTTTGAATACTCCAGATCCTCCAATTGAGCCTACTGAGTTGACGGTAGGAAAGCGGGTTAGAAATTTAATTGTAGTTTTAGTTGCGATCGCTCTGAGTGTCGCCTTATTCCTTGGCTTACGGACTCAAACGGGTGCAGTGACGCTAGCAACATTAAGCGATCGCTCGACACCACTAGAAGTGGCTTTGAGCAACAGCAAGCCAACGCTGATGGAGTTTTATGCTGACTGGTGTACGGTATGTCAGAAAATGGTTCCAGATATTGCTCAGCTAGAACAGGAGTACGCCGGAAAGGTAAACTTTGTCATGCTGAATGTGGATAACAGCAAGTGGTTGCCAGAGATTCTGAAATATCGAGTTGATGGGATTCCCCATTTCGTGTACTTAGGTAAACAAGGAGAGGCGATCGCACAGGCGATCGGAGAACAACCGCGCAGTATTATGGCAAGTAACTTAGATGCGTTATTAAATGATGCGCCCTTGCCTTACACTTCCGCTAGCGGTAAAGTCTCCAAATACGAAGCAAATGTTACTCCATCCTCTGAAACTGACGATCCACGTTTACATAGCTCCCAGGTGGTGAAGTGATGGAATTTGGTAATGGGTAATGGGTAATTGATAGTTGGTAGTTGGCTAAACTGTTAAGCTGTCACGCATTTAACTTGTACTATCAGTAAGATCGAAACGCTTACCACTACCAACTTCAGACATTTTGACTTTTGACTTACTTATTTGGGATTGTACGGCGAGTATTCTCCAAATTTCCAGTGCAGTGTAGTTGCATTTGTTGTTTCTAACACGCGATCGATGTGGACTTCTACTAAGCGTTCTGCACCGATAAATTGTGCTATGCGATTTGTATCCCAGATAATATTGGCTGTGCCAGTTAGTTGTAAGGTATGTCCGCAGGCAAAATCAAGGAACAGTAAGCCGATTTGAGCATACTGGGCAATGTTACCAAGAGTATTGAACATATTATTGCCCGTATAATCGGGAAATACCAATTCAGTCGCGTTCAACACTTGTACGAAACCTGGATATCCTCCCCGATGAGATGCATCAGCACCACTTTGGGGGTGGAAGCTAGCGATGAAAAATGTGTCTGCTTGAGTAATCCATTGTTGTTGTGCCGGAGTCAAGGCTGTATAACTATAAACTTCGGGTATCGCTGTTTGGCGATCGCTTTCAGCCACTAAATCTCTGGTTTGAATATATTTAGGACAGTTGAAATAGACTTGCTGAGTCTGCACGTCAATACGTCCATTTTGCTTCAGTTCTGCTTTGCCGTTAATCCGTAAGCGCCGCCGAGTCGCTAAATCGATAACAAGAATACCGATGTCAATAGAATTCGGAATTGTGAAGTCGGAATTCGGAATTTTCCCACAAGTTGCTTGAACCTGCACGAATTGTTCTGCTACTACTTGTACAAAACCAGGTTTTCCTGTTAGCAGCGATGCCCAAACTTTACCATGTTTGTCAATCGTACTCGCGATCGCCAATCTTTGCGTGCGTAGAAAGTCGCGTGCAGTTGGATTAATACTCGCACCAATAATTTTAGTTAAATGTGCTGCTTCTGTCTGCACTCCCGCTTGTGCTTGAACTGTTAGTTCCCCTGCATGATAAGTAGATATGTTACGCATTTAGTTTACAAAATGTCTGAAACCAAAACACTCTGCATAATGAGTGTCACAATTTTGACTTTTAACTTTTGATTTTTGACTTACAGTCCTGGCATACTGACGTAACCTGGTAACCTCTTGATGCGATCGCACCAAGCGATAACGTGAGGATAGTTATCTAAAGCAACTTTTGCGTCTGCGGCTAGTCCGACATAGGGGAAGCAGGCAAGATCGGCTATTGTAGGATGGCTGCATTCTAACCACTGGTTATTCGTTAAATGGCGATCGAGAATTTGCAATACTTGATAAGCTTTCTGTTGAGTTAAATCTATATCCAATTGCCCTTTAAAGATAAAATATCTCCTCGCCGCCGCTAGACTATTGGCAAGCTCATTCGCGGCAAAAGACAACCACTGCATAATTTTTGCGATCGCTTCAGGCTCTAGGGGTAACCAATCTTCGCCGCCGTAGCGTCGGGCTAGGTACACTAAAATAGCCTGGGAATCTCGTAATATTACATCACCATCCACAAAAACTGGTACTTGTCCGCAAGGGTTGAGTTGCAGAAATCGTTCGGTTTTGTGTTCTCCTACCTTTAAGTTGACGGGTACTGACTCATAATCTAAGTTCAATATCGACAGCAACAGCCTGACTTTATGGCAATTACCAGATAGTACAAAGTCATATAGCTGAATCATTAGTTCCTCTGTGTGGATCGTCAATTTTTTGTACCGATCGTTCGGTATAAACTTACTATACCGATCGTTCAGTACAATGTCAATTAGAATCAAAAATTTTAATCTTTGTAAATGTCCAAAGCAGAAGCGATCGCCCAAATCTTAAAAGTCTTTCGGCAGTACGGTTATGAAGGAACAACCCTATCGCGATTGTCCAAAGCGACGGGTTTGGGTAAAGCCAGTCTCTACCACTACTTTCCCAATGGCAAAGAAGAGATGGCTCAAGCCGTACTTAACTTTGTTGATGAATGGATGAAAGCGAATATTTTTGTTCCCTTAAAAGGTGCGGGTACGCCTCGCGATCGCCTGGAGAAAATGAGCGAGAATGTAGATCGGTTGTATTGCGGCGGCGAACAAACTTGTATATTAGCCGTGCTGTCTTTGGGAGAAGCCAAGGATTTATTTAACATTCAAATTCAGCAAGCACTTAAGAGCTGGATCGATACTTTAGCTGAAGTTCTAGTAGAAGCAAGGATCGAGCCAACACTTGCCCGCCAAAAAGCAGAAGACGCTATTATTCAAATTCAAGGCTCTCTCGTCTTAGCTAGAAGCATGGACGACACTGCACCTTTCCAAAGAGTAGTGAAGCAGTTGCCAGAAATGTTGTTGGAAAATGGTAATGGGTAGTTGGTAGTTGGTAGTTGGTAGTTGGTAGTTGAGCGATAACTGGTCACTGGTCACTGGTCACTGCAATAAAGGCAACTTGAGCCGCAGCTTGTTCGGCATCTTTTTTTGAGCGTCCCGTCCCTTGACCTAGTAAACGTCCTTGCAACCAAACTTCAGCACTAAAACGCTCGAAAGCTCCGTGAGGCTGTAGAGATTCTCGGACGCGATATTCTGGCAAAATCTTAAATTGTGCTTGAGTCCACTCTTGCAAGGCTGCTTTGTAGTTGTGTCTTGCTGGATCGGTGCGAATTTCTGTTGCTAGTTGCTTAAAATGCGGATCGAGCCAAGGACGCACGAGTTCTTGGGTGCGGGTGCTGAGATAAAGAGCGCCGAGAACAGCTTCAAAAGCATCTGCTAGGCGCGATTCTCGTCCGGCTTTATCGGTAGAAGCACTGTTAGAAACAAGCAGATAGAGTTCCAAGCCGTATTCTGTGGCTAGTTGCGCCAAAATGCGATCGCTGACCAAAACTGACCGAATTGCGGCAAATTCTCCCACTGGACATTCGGGGTAAGTTTCCCATAAGACTTCGGCTGCTACGAGTCTCACAACTGCATCTCCGACAAATTCTAATTGTTCGTAGTTTGCTTGAGCTGAGACAGTAGGATGGGTCAATGCTAAGTCTAGCAATTGCCAATTGATTTGAGCTGAGGTCGGGATTCCCAGTTTATTGACTAAGCTTTGTAATTGCTTTTGCCGACGCGGATAGAATAAGGTCATTGGTCATTGGTCATTGGTCATTGGTCGTTGGTCATTGGTCAATAATAAATAATAGACGATCGCTCGCCTGCTATATCTTCTATCTTGTCGCGATCGCGCTCAGGGAGACATGTGCGAAAGTCATCCTTAAGACACAGAGAAAATTTAACTACTGTGGTCTAATTACTATGGTCAGCTTCCCAATAGCTAGATACAACTATCAGTTTTGCCTTTTGACTTTTAACTTTTGACTTTTGAGGAGCGATTGCTATGTCCGTACTAGAAGGCACTTGGCAACACGAATACATTATCAGTAACGGGCTGAGGCTGCACTACGTCACCCAAGGTGAAGGTCCGTTGATGTTGATGTTACACGGCTTTCCTGAGTTTTGGTACTCTTGGCGACATCAAATCCCTGAGTTTGCCAAGGATTACAAAGTCGTAGCATTAGACTTGCGGGGATATAACGACAGCGACAAACCAAAAGCGCAATCAGCTTATGTCATGGCTGAGTTTATCAAAGATATTGAGGGTGTCATTAAGGGACTGGGATACGACAAGTGTATTTTAGTCGGACACGACTGGGGAGGAGCGATCGCGTGGAGTTTTGCCTACGCTCACCCAGAAATGGTAGAACGCCTAATCGTGCTAAATATACCCCATCCTGCCAAATTTGCTGAGGGTTTCCGCACGCCGCAACAATTGCTGAAGAGTTCTTATATGTTTCTATTCCAGCTTCCTGTCTTACCAGAAATGCTGCTTCAAGCGGGAGATTACCAAGCAATTGAAAATGGCTTGAAAGGTATGGCTGTGAATAAGAGCGCTTTTACTCCCGCAGATATTGAGGCTTACAAAGATGCAGCAGCTAAGCGTGGAGCGCTAACAGCAGCCCTCAATTATTATCGCAATATGTTGCAACAAGGTATGACTAACCCAAATTGGGGTGTACTCAACGTACCAACATTGATGATTTGGGGTGAAAAAGATACAGCCTTGGGTAGGGAATTGAGTTATGGTACTGCTACTTACGTAAATCCATTCCAAGTTAGATACATTCCAGATGCTAGCCACTGGGTACAACAGGAAAAACCCGAATTAGTCAATGAGTATATGCGGGAGTTTTTGAGTAGTTAGTGGCTAGTGCTTGGTGACTAGTAACTAGACTCTTTTCTAGCCACTAGCCACCAGTTACTAGTAACTGATACCTGATTGACATTTTAGTCATAAAAATTCATACTAAGGTAAAAATACTCAAAGAACTTTCATCAAAAGCAGGGTTCAGTCATGAAAGATGGCTATTACGCTTTTGTACTGCGACGACTGGCTACAGTTCTGGCTGTAGTGATGTTGACTTTAAGCTCGATCGCCGCACTGACAGGAATTTTACTGGCATTTTACTACGAACCGACAGCAGGGGGAGCATATAATTCTCTCAGGGCGATCGCAACTCAGATCCCTAACGGTTGGTTAATCCGACGGATTCACTCTCTTGCTGGTAATGGCTTAATCGGTGTCTCCTTGGTTGAAATCGTTGTCATGTTTTTAGGAGAAAGATTTCGCCCAAGCTGGATAACTGCCTGGATTAGCGGTATTTTACTAACACTTACTGCGATCGGTTTAAGCTGGACGGCAATATTACTTGATTGGACGCAAATTGGTTACTGGCGATTCACAATTGAGTTAGGTACGATTGAAGCGCTTCCAGCGATTGGTTCTCAGCTTCGTAATATTCTTACGGGTGGCGGCGCGGTAAATACTGTCACAGTCCAGCACCTGTTTACCATCCACAGTTATCTGCTTTCCGGTGGCGCGATCGTTTTAGCGATTATTCATTTAACGGGTTTATTACTACAGGAAAAAGAGGTGAAGCAGATCGAATCGGCAAATTAGATACCTTTAATGTAGAGACGTTACATGTAACGTCTCTACCCACATAAAACCGCAGCGTGGTGGCGAATATGATCCCCCACAAAGGTAGCAATAAAGTAATAACTGTGGTCGTAACCTTCTTGAAAGCGCAAAGTTAAAGGTTGTTCTACCCGATCGCAAGCTCGTTTAAATAATTCTGGCATCAACTGTTGACTTAAAAACTTATCTGCTGTACCTTGATCGATCAAAATGGGGTAAGTGTATTTACTGTTGAGTATCAATTCACTCGCATCGTAATTTTGCCAGGTTTCCCGATTGGTTCCTAAATAATTAGTAAATGCCTTTTGTCCCCAAGCACACTGCATTGGTGCAACGATTGGTGCAAAAGCAGAAACAGACTTGAATAGTTCGGGGTTACGTAAGGCACAAACTAACGCCCCGTGTCCGCCCATAGAATGACCGAAGATTCCTTGTCGTTCGACTTGGACGGGAAAATGTGAAGCAATTAACGTGGGTAATTCTTTCACTACATAACTATACATTTGATAGTGCGATCGCCACGGTTCCTCTGTCGCATCCACGTAAAAACCCGCACCCGTACCAAAATCCCAATCCTTATCTTCTCCTACGATTCCCGTATTGCGGGGACTCGTATCGGGAGCTACTATGATTAATCCATACTCGGCAGCATACCTTTGCGCTCCGGCTTTGGTGATAAAATTTTCTTCAGTGCAGGTTAAGCCAGAGAGAAAATAGAGGACGGGAACGGCTTGCGATCGCGCTTGAGGAGGTTGATAAACTGCAAATCGCATTTCGATATTGCAAGTTTGAGAATGATGGCTGTAAAAACCTTGCGTACCGTCAAAGCATTTATATTCTGAAATTAAATTAATTTCGGTCATGAATTTTCCTGTATGGGCATTGCCCACTCTACTAACAATCGCTCGCTTCCAGCAATATATCTCTAAGAATTTGCAGGGCAACTTGAATTTGAGCGCTGTCAATAACTAATGGCGGACAAAAACGAATTGCTGCTTTGCCACAACCTAAGAGCAACAAACCCTTTAAAAAGGCAAAATCGATAATGCGATCGCGCCGCTCTGAATCTAACTTACCATCCGCATCCAAGACATCAAATGCTACCATCAATCCTTTACCGCGTGGAGGGGAGATCCAAGAAAATTGCTGTGATAGCTCCGTAAGCCCGGACATCAATAAGTTGCCCATGTTTTGAGCATTTTCAATCAAACCACCTTCCAACAACCGTAAGGTTACGTTAGCCGCCGCACAAGCCACGGGATTACCTCCAAATGTCGTAGCGTGAGAGCCAGGTTGCCAAGTCATCAGGTGCGATCGCGCTAAAATTGCCCCCAAAGGTAGACCGCTAGCAATGCCCTTTGCCAAAGTAATAATATCCGGCACTACACCCCAATGCTCGATCGCAAATAAGCGCCCAGTCCGACCCATTCCGGCTTGCACTTCATCGACAACCATCAAAATACCGTAGCGATCGCAAATCTGCCGAATTCGTTTTAAAAAACCATCTTCCGGCACAATATAGCCGCCCTCTCCTTGAATTGGTTCGACAAAAATTGCTGCAATATCTTCTGGAGGCAGAACGGTAGGAAAAAGCTTTGATTCTAAATAATCTAACGCTGCATGAGTACCATAGGGAATGTGAGTTACTCCTGGTAATAGGGGACCGAAGTGCTGTCGTTGCACGGCTTTAGAACCCGTCAGCGACATTGCCCCGTAAGTACGTCCGTGGAATGCACCCAAGAAAGCAATAACTTGAGAACGTCTGGTATAGTAACGAGCAAGTTTCAGCGCCCCCTCATTAGACTCAGCCCCTGAATTGCTAAAAAAGACTTTTGCCGGAATCAGAAAGGGGGCGCGAGTTGCTAAATTTTCCGCCAACTCTACCATCGACTCGTAGTAAAAATCAGTTCCCGACATATGGAGCAAATTGGCAGCTTGGGCTTGAACTGCTGCGACAACTTCAGGATGAGCGTGTCCTGTCGAGGCTACGGCAATACCGGCGGTTAGATCTAAAAATACGTTACCATCGACATCTTCCACCATGCAGCCTTCACCACGGGCAACCACAAGCGGATAGCCACGGGTATAGGAAGGAGAAGTAACAGCGCGATCGCGTTCTACCAATACTTGAGCGCGGGGACCAGGTAAGGAAGTCACTAACTGAGGCACAAGCGGCAAGGAAGAATTCGGAATTCGGAATTCGGAATTCGGAAGTAACTGGTTGCTAGTCATAATAATTGGTTACTGATAACTGATAACTTTATACAGACGTTACATGTAACGTCTCTACATCGGTCATTGATAACTGGTCACTGATGACTGATTCTGTCTCCTTTTTGACAAAAGATACACCATAAGCCCGATACCTCTACGATGACTTCTAAATTAATAATGATGAATTCTGAGTTTTCAATTCTGCCATGCTTGCCTTAGTTGCTGCCGTACTGATCGTCATTTCTGGTTCTGCCCTCTGTTCTAGCGTAGAAGCCGCTTTATTTTCTGTCTCTACGCTTAAAGCCAGACAGCTAGCACAGTCAAAAAATCCTGCCGCAGTCGCACTACTAGCAATTCGCGATCGCATGAATCGCCCGATCGCGACAATCGTGGTTCTAAATAATATTTTCAATATTGTCGGTAGTATTGCGATCGCCCGCATTGCCGAGACGGTTTTAGGTAACACTTTATTGGGGGTTTTTTCTGGACTTTTGACTTTTCTCATCATCATCTTTGGTGAAATCATTCCCAAAACTTTAGGCGAACGATATGCTCAAAGATTAGCGCTCCTTGCTGCTCTACCTGTGACTGCACTGACTTTTGTTTTCACTCCCTTAGTTTGGATCATGGAAAAAGTCACGGCTCCTTTTACCCGCAAAGAAAAACTGCCGACGACAAATGAATCTGAAATTATGCTGCTAGCAAAGATTGGCTATCAAGAGGGAATTATTGAAGATGATGAAGCCGAAATGATTCAGAGAGTGTTTATGCTAAACGACCTCACGGCTGCCGATTTAATGACTCCTAGAACAGCTTTAACTTACTTACGAGGTGATTTGACTCTAGCTGCAAGCAGAGTGGACATAATTAATTCTCAGCACACGCGAATTATTGTTATAGAAGATTCATTAGATCGAGTTATTGGAGTTACTTTAAAAGACGAACTTCTAACAGCAATGGTAGAAGGAAAGCGCGAGCGTAAAATTGCTGAATTCACCCGTAAAGTTCGATTTGTGCCAGAAACGATTCATGCCGATCGCTTGTTGAGAGCATTTCAAAAAAGCCGCAATCACCTGGTCGTCGTCGTCGATGAATATGGCACGGTTTCCGGTGTTGTCACTCTCGAAGACGTATTAGAAATCCTTACAGGCGAAATTGTCGATGAAACAGATAGAATCATCGATTTGCAAGCAGCAGCACGCAACAGATTAGCCAGAATGTTAAAAATACAGTAGGTTCGGGTTTGCTAAGATTATTCAATCGCTAAAAGTTTGACAATCATATCTATTTTTAACTTTTGACTTTTGACTTTTGACTTGCTTAATCGCGATTATCAATTTGGGCGCGTTGCAAACTCCCAGAATAATCTACATAAACAGTTTTCCACTCTGTAAACACATCTAAAGCCGCAGTTCCCACCTCCCGATGCCCGTTTCCTGTCTGTTTCATACCACCAAAAGGCAAATGGACTTCTGCCCCAATTGTAGGACCGTTAATATAAGTAATTCCAGCTTCAATATCGCGCATTGCCTGAAACGCTAGATTGACATCGCGGGTATAAACCGAAGAAGATAAACCGTATGGGGTGTTGTTGAGAATTGCGATCGCCTCTTCAAAAGAATCGACTTCTATTAGCCCCACCACAGGACCAAAAATTTCTTCTTTCGCTACGCGCATCTCTGGCGTGACTCGATCTAATACTGTCGGTTGAAAGAAAAAGCCATGTGCGAGATTTTCCGTATTAGCTGTCTCCCCACCAGTTAATACTTTTGTCCCCTCAGCACGGGCAATTTCTAAATAATGATTCACTCTTTGTAATTGGGCAGAATTAATCAGCGGTCCCACTTCAGTTTGCGGAGCTGTACCAAGACCTAATCGTAATTGATGAACTCTTTCTAACAACAAGTTAGTAAACTCTTCCTTAATATCGCGGTGGAGGATCAGCCGACTCGTAGCAGTACAACGCTGTCCGCTAGTGCCAAAAGCGCCCCAAACAGCCCCATCTAAAGCCAGTTGCAAATCGGCATCTGCCATCACGATTTGAGCATTCTTACCTCCCATTTCCAAGCAGGAACGCTTGTGAGTGCGTCCGCAAACAGAACCCACTTCAGCCCCCGTTTCCGAAGATCCGGTAAACGACACCAAATTTACGTCAGGATGTTCGACTAACGCCCGTCCTGTCTCTTCTCCCAAACCATGCACGATATTAACAACGCCATTTGGTAAGCCTGCTTTGTGAAATAACTGGCTGAGATAATGAACGCAAGTTGGAGTATCTTCCGCTGGCTTGAGAATGACTGTATTACCGCAAATCAAAGCGGGAAAAGCTTTCCAGCAAGGAATAGCCACAGGAAAATTCCAGGGAGTGATGAGGGCGCAAACTCCTACAGGTATCCGCATTGTCATCGCGAACTTATTGGGCATTTCTGAAGGGGTAGTTTGCCCAAACATCCTTCGTCCTTCTCCTGCCATGTAGAGGGCGCAATCAATGCCTTCTTGCACGTCTCCTCGGGCTTCTGTCAGGGGTTTACCCATTTCCCTGCTAATGAGTTGAGCAAGTTTCTCTTTGTGTTGGAGCAATAATTCTCCAACACGATAAATTATTTCGGCTCGGGCGGGAGCAGGTACGAGTCGCCAAGATTTAAAGGCTTTACGGGCAGCTGCTACGGCTGTATCGACATCAGCAGCGCTGGAACGGGGAAAAGTTGCTACTACGTCACGCCAGTCAGAGGGATTGCGGCTTTCTAGAGTTTCACCTGATGCGGCAACCCATTGACCGTTGATGTAATTCTGGCACTCTAGCAGGGGGGCGGTCATGAGGCAAGACCTCCAACAATTTCTGTAATTCTATGGTAGTTGGTAGTTGGTAGTTAGTAGTTGGTAGTTGACCGCTCACCCTCGCCATGCAGCATAAGTTGTTTGTGGAGCGAATGAGAGCGTCGATATCAGTAAAAATACGATTATTTTGTTGATGGTGTTTATTAAAATGACAAGTTTCTATAGTCTTGAATCAAGTGAGTGTGAATTTACACTGTGATTTTAAATACCTATGCCATACTGATTTTAGTTCCGCTAAGTTATAGATCCGAAATTCTACGTAGTTCTCTGGTATAGCAGTTTTAAATGATTTGTAAAGCAGGCTTCTAGCCTGCCGTTCATGAATCAAATAGGATTGCTATAGTTAGTTAAGTTTACACAAATTGATTTACAACTTCACTAAAACTGTGCCATAAAAGATTCCCTCACCTCCCCTTTTTAAGGGGGGCTAAGAATGGTCTGGCTTTCACATTTTGAAAGAGAGTGTAGGGTGGGCAATGCCCACTCACAATAAAACTTGCCATAGAAGATCCCCCCAACCCCCCTTAAAAAGGGGAGCTAAGAATGGTCTAGCTTTCACATTTTGAAAGAGAGTGTAGAGTGGGCATTGCCCACTCACAATAAAACTTGCTTATCTATATTAAAACTATGTAATAAATCAGTTTTTATTGCAGTCAAATATTAGAGATAAATAATTAACATTACAGGTTATCGTCAGACAATGCTTTTATTTGGAAAAAACCCTTTAAATCAATACCAACAAAATTCCAGTCAGAATGATAGCGATCGCCTCATTTTTAACTGGTTTAAAGATATCGGCTTGCGGGAATCATTATTACTATCAATTTACGCATTTGGCTTAACTACAGTCATTTATCTTACTTGCCAAAATAACCAACCTTCATTCGCATCATCAAGTGTTATCAAACAAAATATTCCGGTGGAAAATTTAGAGTTTACTGGTACAGTTTATCCAGCCAAAAAAATGAAGGTTTCTGCTAGTACAGCAGCAATTGTAAAAGAAGTCTATATCGATATTGGCGATCGCATTCAGCCTAATCAACCAATATTAAAATTGGAAAGTCTAGCAAATAGACAGAAGCTCGATCGGTTACGACAGGAGCGATTTGACGCTAATCTAGAAATTGAAAAAGCTCGGCAACAGCGGGAGGATGTGATTCAGGAAATAGCGCAGTTCCATCAGCAAGCATCGCTTATCAAGCGTAAAATCAGTACGATTGGAAAGCTATTTGACGCGGAAATACATCTGAGTAAGACTGAATTAGATTTACAATTATGGCAACAACAGCAAGATGTTGTCCAAAAAGCTAAAGGCATATACCTAAGAGCAGCAATGCAGCACGATCGCCTCAAAAAATTAGCTAGTCAGGGTGCAGTATCCTCAAGTGAAATAGAGCGATCGCAAGCTAAGTTAGCTACCGCTAAAACAAATTTAGTTAAAGCAGAAACAGGCGCAATCCTACAAGAAATTGAGCAACAACAACGCCGACAGTGGCAACTTCGCAAACAACTAACGCTACTCGAACACCAACAACAACTTGCTGCGATCGAAGGACAGATACAACTTGCTCGTTCGCAGTCTCGTCAAGCAACTCAGAGGCTAAATCTGCTTCACCAGCAGCGCTCTTTGTTACCGAAAGAATCAGATCTCACAGGATCGTTTCCAGTCACGGCTAAAGCAGCAGGCGTTGTTGTCAATTTACCCGTAGTTGTAGGCGATCGCATATCCGCAGGTAAAAGTTTAGTAGAATTAGCGCAATTAAAATCTTTAAAAGTACGAGTTTCTGTTAGTACTAGTTTAATTAATACATTACGTTTAGGACAAAGAGCAGTCGTACAACTAGGCAAAGCAGCTTCAGCCCAAAAGATTGACGCAACAGTCGTGACAATTAATCCGATTCCAGAGCAAGATCGGACTCATATAGTCGAGGTACAATTTCAAAACCCGCAGGAAGCTTTATTAGTCGGTCAAACTGCAAAAGTTCGCTTTGTTGCAGAAGAATAGAGCGCTAAGGACAACGTGGATGATATCCTCCATAAACGCAAATATAAGCAATCTGCTGAGCATCTAAATTTCTCACCTGGCTAAAATTAACGCCTTGCACTAATGCTGCTTGAGTATACTCTGGTGGCGAGGCAAGAAAGCGATCGCCTGATGCCGGAGGTTGAGGACTAAACAGGATCGTCCTCTGGAAGTCAGCTCCTGCTAAATTTGCTCCGCGCAAATCTGCCATTCGCAAATCTGCCTGACGCAGGTTGATATTTTGCATTTGGGCATGACTTAAATTACTGCTACTGAGACGCGCTAGGCTCAAGTCAGCATGACTGAGATTGGAGTTACTCAGATCCGCACTCGATAAATCTGCCCCCTGCCAATTCGATTTGGTCAAATTAGCTGACTGCAAGCGCGTGCCTAAAGCGCTGACGCGGCTCAAACGAGCGGCGTGTAAATTAACATCAGACAAATTTGCCGTACTTAAGTTTGCTCCTGTCAAGCTAGCATCTACGAGAGTTGCTGCTTGTAAATTAGCCCCTACGAGTTGGGCGCTACTGAGATTAGCATGACCGAGACTAGCAGCAGATAAATTGGCTTGGTTGAGATTTGCCTGCATCAGCTCGATCCGTTCCATCGGTACGCGGCTGAGATTAGCTTTAGTTAGGTTAGCGCCCTTCATCTGGGCATGGTTCAAATTGGCGATCGCGTCGTCAAAAGTATCCCAGTGCCGATCTGCCCCAGCGTCACGCCACTGGCTGGCTGGTAAAGTAGCACGGTTCAGATTAGCGCCTTTGAATACTACGCCAGCAAAATTGACTCGTTCTAGCTCTAGAGTAAAAGCCCGATCTTGACTGGTGCTAGGAGCGAGATTAACGCGGCTCAAATCCATGCCCTGTAACCTACCACCATAAACTGCCAGAATTTTAGCGATCGCCTGTTGAGTGGCTTGCAATTGTTGCGTCCGTTTAGCTAATTCGGTAGGGCTACTACTATAACGTCCGGCAGCTATTTCATTTGCGATCGATTGATTCAAGCGCTGTAAGTATGGCAAAGCAGCGGAACCAGAACTAACCAAAGCTTGCTGTACTGTGCCGATAATCTCGTGGCGTTGCTCTTGTCCGAGCAGATCGACAAGTAACTGAAGTACCTGCGGATCGCCAATCGTACCCAAAGCTAAAATTGCCCTTTGGCGATCGCTCAGGGTAGTGCCACGAGCATCTAGGTGTTGAATTAGAGTGAGAAACTGCGTGCTTTTATTCTCTGCTAACTGCCGCTGGTATTTTTGCGCTTGAATGTAGATTTGAATTCCAATCAAGGTTCCTAATACTGCCACCATGCAGGATAAAAAAGCTAAAAATAGTAACACATTAGGATGTTGGCGCATCAACTGCCACCAACTACGCCGCACTTTTGGTTTAGTGGTGACAGATTTACCAACTGATGGCTGAGGCTGTAACCGAGGCGAAGGACTACTATAAAGCCCCCTACTCCCCGCTCCCTGCTCCCTACTCCCTATTAACTGTTTCGCTCTAGTCCCAGGCAAAATAGTCATAGCGCGATTGGCATCTACCACGTAAGTGCCTGCAATTAAATCGTGCCAACAGCGACGCTGACGGTGAAAACGGGCAGTCATGCCTTCACCTAGTACGAAGAAACAAGACAAGCCGAAAAATATGCCCAAATGAGGAAAAGCCGTCGCCCGCCACATAATATAGGCTACGGAGAGTGGTAAGCCCCACATTCCCAAAGCTTCTCGGATCGCGATCCGCGATAGACCTGGAACCGTGCCAGCAGCAGAAACAACCCGTACCCCCAACCAGCGCTTGGGTAGAGTACTGCCTGTTTTTCCCAGCAAATACAGCTGCCATCCCCCTACTAACAAAGGAGTGACGACAGCGACAGACCAAAATATATTCGTCAGGGGTGTGACGAGACGGCGATCGCTCGGTTCGGCGGATATAGTTAGGGTACTGGCGATCGCTTTTTGAGTGAGGGCGACCACTGGATTTGGGGTAACTTGCTCCCCCGATGGCTCTAATTTTGCCTGTTCTCCCAAGCTATAAGGTATCAGTCCGCTGAGTGCAACGAGCGATACTTCTACTGCCCACGCCGCAAAGCGTCTAGTTGCTAATGGTAGCGGTTTGCTTTTCGCCTGCACCGAACGACGAGCGCGATTGGCATTTCTCCTCACACTTGAATTCGCCATCTTAATAGTTCCCCTTATCTTTGTTTTCACTCCTCGATCGCGGGCATCAAGCTATCGGTTATTTGTTTCAGCTCGACTGACAAAAAACCGATATCCCACATACAACACCAATGCCAGCACTCCTAAGCTGATGACAGCTGCTACTAGGTTTAGCACCGCTCTGAGAATTGCAATTCCAAACACAGCTCCAACACTTATGACTATAAGCTTGCTGACACGCGATAGATTACTAAACCAATTAAAAAACTGTCCCAAAGGCGATGGCTCGCTAGCAGCGATTTTTGTCTCTTGTACTATCTGTGGCGTTGCAGGCTGCGATCGTGTCACCTCCGCAGATGCAGAATTTGCTTCTCTTTCTAGTTGTTCTAAACGTTGTTGCAAATCTTGTTCTGATTGAGGATTCATATGCTTTTACCAAAAAGTAAGAGAGTGGCGAGCAGTCACGAGTCACAAGTCACAAGTCACAAGTCGGAAGCATCTAGCCACTAGCCACCAGCCACCAGTCACTCGTCACTGCTCACTGTTATTAGGGCGATTGTAGCTAATGCAAAGCACAACTACACACCGACTTGGATAGGAAAACTTGACAAACAACTAATATATGTTCGTTATGAATGGTTTTCCGCCCAAAAAATGGAGAAATTACGCAAGTTTTTGAGAAAAGTCAATTGTTATAATTAGACTCAATAGTGGTCTAACGATCGCTGTAAATTAATTGCAAATTACAGCTAAAACTCTATCAAAAGAAGCAGATTTAACAGCGGAGGTTATGAAGTAGTAAGAGATTCACCCTTGCGATAGTTGCAGTAAATTCAAGTATTTGATTCTTGAAAAGCAAATAAATGTCCTGCATTTCAGGTGGTTTAAACCTAGTAATTGAAAGTCCGTAAGTGGATAAATAAAATGACAAAGCAAGCTACTATGTACAAGTTAATAAAGTGGACTATCCTACCTTCCGTTTTAATTATGAGTTGTGCGATCGCAGCTACAACTTTCGCTCAGGAAGCAGTGGTAAAAGTTCCCCCCCAATTAGAAGCAGACCCCTTAGTTGTTAAAGGTAGATCTGGAGGAGAAAAAAACAGCGATTGCGGTAACATCAGTACGACTCCCAGTCAGGTGCTACAAGTACCAGAACCTTTACCATATCTCAAGCTACAAGTACAGAGCGAAGGAGAACCTACACTACTGATTGAAGGACCAGGAAAACGACGTTTTTGCGTACTGGCGGATACAGCAGCCGGAGAAGCTCCCGAAATCTCAGGTTACTGGGAAGCAGGAAAATACTCCCTATACGTTGGCGATCGCACTCAAGGACAATATCCCTATACCCTTTCAATCTCTCAGAAAAAAGGTGAATAGATTTGTCATTCGTCATTTGTCATTGGTTAACACTGCACTCACGATCAATGACAACTGATAACTTTGTACAGACGTTACATGTAACGTCTCTACACTGACAACTGAATTATCACTCTTCCGAGCTAGCTGCGACTTCCACGGCTTGCACGTCAATCGTCCCTGGAGGTGTTAAGCGACTCAACTTGCCTTGCTCTACTTTCAAGAGTTCGCCACAACTGGGACACTGAAGTTGGGTACGATTGAGTGCTGCTAGTTCGTAGCTACACACCGGACATTCAGACTGAACGAGGTTGCGTTGCAGCCACCAGCGAAACCAGACGAATGCGATCGCGGGAGCCAACAACAGCAGTCCCATTAAAATTAGAAATGAGTTGACCAACCAGCCAAGACCTACCGCACCCAATAACCAGATGAAGAGGAATAGGGTGAGCCAACCGGAGAGGCGGGAAAAACTAAGTTGAAAAGACTTGAGGCTCATGTTCTTTCTATTAAGCTGCTCTGCCTCTAGGATAGCTAGGGGTCGGGAGT
>NZ_PYCI01000220.1:0-5854 GCF_003015105.1 Chroococcidiopsis sp. CCALA 051
CCCCACTCCCTTCGGTCGCGGGGAAGAGCGAGTTCCCCCTTGTCCCCCTTGTCCCCCCTGCTCCCTGCTCCCGACTCCCGACTCCCCAAACTAACGCGCAGAGTTACACTTCCAGCCTGAGTAAATTTAATCGCGTTGCCAATTAGATTGACTAAAACCTGACGCAGTTTACTTTCGTCGGTGCGAATGCATTCAGGTAGATCGGGCGATCGCTCGACGATAAATTCTAACCCTTTGGATGTGGCTCTCAATTGAAACATTTGTTGCAGTCCATCCAGTAAATGATGCAGGTTGAAATCTTGCTCGTTGAGCGTAATTCTGTCTGCTTCAATTTTGGACATTTCCAATACGTCGTTAATTAAGGCGAGGAGGTGTTCCCCACTGCGGCTAATTGTATCGAGATATTCCTGTTGTTTGGGATCGAGTTGGTTGCTGCGAGTCAGGAGTTGCGTAAAGCCTAAAATTACGCTTAAGGGAGTGCGTAATTCGTGACTCATGTGAGAGAGAAACTTAGTTTTGGCATGATTTGCGACTTCTGCGGCTTCTTTTGCCTGCGCTAAAGCGGCTTCAGCAGCTTTGCGATCGCTAATATCGGCGATCGCACCCTCCAAACATCCTTCTGCAACGTTTAACCGTGCCGAAAATAACCCCCAGAATGTCGTCCCGTCTTGGCAGCGAAATTGCTGCTCGAAGTTATTAATTTCGCCTTGCTGTTGAACGATTTCGAGCATTTGCTGACGTTGGCTAGGATCGACGTAAAAATCGATAGCACCCTTATGTCCGACGATCTCTGCTGCCGAATCACACCCAAGCATATTTGCACATCGCTGGTTGGCAGCCAAAATTAAGCCATCTTCCAGCCGCACGCGAAAAATGCCGAACAGGGAGTTCTCAAAAATTGCCCGTAATTTTACTTCGCTTTGTTGTACGGCGATCGCAGAGGTGCGGAGTTTCCAAATAATTGAAGTGGCAATTCCAATGACTAGTAATGTAGAGAGTAGATAAAGTGCCAGTCGATTCAGACTTGCAGTATCGAGTGCTTGTTGATAGGCGTTGTAGTAAGTTTGGGCAATGTCTTCACCGCGATCGCCAGTCGGTAGCGACAATATGTTATTTACTAAGCGATCTCCTTGGGGACGGCGCGCTAAGATGATTCGCGCATGGGCGATCGCTCGTTTTACATCCGCACGTTGAGCCGTAGGGCGAGATACAGCCAGAATTTGAGAAATTGTATCTTCAATCTCTGGTTTTAATTCTTGGCTGGTGGTGAGGTTGAATAACAGTACGTCCTGCAATAATTTATTCAGAAGATCTGCTAAAGTTGGATCGATCGTCTGATTCTGGAGCAAACTATTGACAGAAACAGGAAAATATGATTCAGAATTACGCAAAATAGCTATTTGAGACTTAAACTGTTCGATCTGGCTTTCCTTGTCCTGATAGAGTTGAATATGTAGTTTAATAGCGCGATCGATTGACTGTCGTTCGCCTGCATCAATAAACGCCGGAATTTGTTGTAAATCTGCTTGAATTCGTTTTAGTTTTGCCAATTCATGTACGATGGGATCGTAGTACGGCAGCAATCCCAACCGTGCTTGCAAGACATTTTGATTTATCCGCGCATCGAGTTCTTGAATTCGTAGTAAATTGCTAATGTAGCGATTGTGTCGATTGGGCTCGATCGCTTGTGACTTCATCCACAGCAGTAAAAATAAGATGACTGCACCCGTTGGCAGCAAATAGTCACTCAGGGCAGAAGTGAATTTTTTCAAACGCAGCAGGCGTGAAGTCAACATAGTTCGCTAATAGATTCTCGATTCCAGAGCGATCGCACTAATTTCTCTGTCAGTTCCGCACCGAAAATTTTTGCAGCGATAGCGTTATCTGGATCGCGTTCTGCACTAATCTGACGCAACCGCAGATCGCGTTGTGCTAAAGCAGCCCGATCTTCAACCGGAACGGGTTCCGCTTGCTCGATCCAAGTTAACCAGCGATCGCACATTTCATGGGCTGTCGTGCGGATTGCGGCTAGAGAATCTTCCGTACCAGCACAAGTAAAACAGAGATGGGCTGGTGATTGAAATTGCCGCACGTATAAGCCTTTACTCACAAATAGGGAAAAATTGGGTTCGTCCCGCCATTTGAGATATGTTGAATCGAGCGGTTCGTAAAACTGCTCTACATACTCCAAATCAGACCATAAATCGACTCTAGGAACGTAGTCCATGTATAAAAACACATTGGGCATCGTGCCAAACTCAAATACCAAGTGAGGCACGCGAATCTGCGGGCTGAGCCAGGTTGTCAGGCGCATTGCACAAAATCCTGTCTTGGCAGCATGGAGAAACGAGTACACCAGCCAATCAATATTTGTGCCTGTAAACGTTTGCAGCGAGCCTGTAACGCTGCGATCGGGACTGCAAAAGCTCTGGAGCGGATGATTAGCAGGCTCAGGACGCAAATCGAAGCGATCTGTTAACTTTTGATACAGTTCACCTTGAATTTCTCGTAGACGATCGAATACAGTCACGCGCTCTAAAATCATGACGATACTCCACGAACTTTCATTTTTGACCTAGCGCCGGATGCTCTCCCGTGAGAGTGCGGAGGAACTGAACGATTAACTGGGTATCTTTAGCAGAAAGCGATCGCCCTAGTTGATACTTTGCCATGATATTAATTGCTTGTTCTAACGTCCGAGCGGAACCATCGTGAAAATAGGGTGCTGTTAAGGCAACGTTGCGAAGGCTAGGGACGCGAAAGACAAACATGTCCGCCTCATTTTGAGTGACGTTATAGCGCCCTAAATCTACTTTCGTAATCTTACCGCGATCGCGGAAATAGTCGCCCATAATGCCAAACTTTTGAAACAAATTGCCTCCCACATTCATTCCTTGATGGCAACTAACGCAACCGTAAGCTTGGAATAGTCGATAGCCTTCTTTTTCTGTAGCATTAATCGCAGATTTATCGCCGCGTAAGTAGCGATCGAAGCGCGAATTGGGAGTGTATAGCGATCGCAAATAAGTGGCGATCGCATCTACAACATTTGTGGCTGTCAAACCATCAGGATAATTTTGGTTAAACGCCCGTATATAGTCTGGAACCCGTTGCAACTTTGGCAGCAAAACTTGCCATTGAATTCCCATTGCTTTTGGATTTTGAATCACGGCTGTGGTGAAGTCTTCCAACGTGGCAAATTTCCCATTCCAATTCAAGTAAGCATTAAATGCTGAATTATAGACGGTCGGGGTGTTAATATTACCTACCGTATCATTCACGCCAATTGAAAAAGCCTTATGATCTGCCCCTCCGCGATTGAGAGCGTGACAACTGAGGCAAGAAATTTTATTATCTGAGGAGAGTCGCCGATCGTGAAACAGTTGCTCGCCCAACGCCACCTTACCTCGATCCAAGGAAATCTGGAGTGGAATTGGTTGAATCGGTTCATCGACTTGTACGGTTTCTATGCGTTCAAACACAGCTTCTCTCATTGGTTGGGGCGTTTGGATGCGTTGCCACCAAATGGCTACCAATGTTGCCAAAAATACCAATGCAACGAGATATATCCTGCGAAGAACTTGCTTAGTCATCAATAAGAAGTTTTTGTTAAGTTGCCAATTTATATACTTTTGTCATTTGTTATTCGTCACTAGTCATTTGTATTTACGAATGACTAGTGACGAATAACAACCATTACGCAAGATCTCATGAATCCAGTCGGATTACTCTATATAATTATCAGACGAGTCGATTATTTTTATGCAGAATAAGAAAAATGGAGATATTCTGATCGTCGATGACAAGCCGGATAACCTACGGTTATTATCTGCCATGTTGAGCGATCGCGGTTATGAAATACGCGCAGTGATGAGCGGATCGGCGGCTTTAATGGGAGCGCAGGCACAGCCCCCAGACTTGATCTTATTAGATATTAATATGCCGGAAATGAACGGGTATGAAGTTTGTCAGCGCCTCAAAGCAAATCATCTGACTCAAAATATTCCCATCATTTTTATTAGTGCGTTAAACGAAGTTTTGGATAAAGTCAAAGCCTTTACATTTGGTGGAGTCGATTACATCACCAAACCATTTCAAGAAGAGGAAGTTTTTGCCCGCATTGAAACGCAGCTTTTCTTACGTCGGATGCAAGTAGCATTACAAACCCAAAACGATCGCTTGCAGCAAGCAGAAGCCGATCTCCGCCGCGCCTTGGAACAGGAACGGACGTTAAACCAGCGGATCGAAGCAATGACTGCAATAGAAGAACGCCATCGCATCGCCCGTGACATTCACGACTCTCTGGGACATATTCTAGTCGGACTCAACATTCAAATGGAAACCGCGCTAACGCTTTGGCAAACAGCACCCGATCGCGCTTTTGAGTTTCTGGGCGAAGCAAAAAAACTAGGCACTGAGGCATTAAACGCCGTGCGCCGTTCGGTAACAGATATTAGGTCAGATCCGCTGCAAGGTCAATTATTAGATCGGGCGATCGCTGCCTTAATCGCAGAATTTCATCACACAACAGGCATTGCCCCTGAGTGTCAGCTCGATCTCTCCCTTCCCTTTTCTAACTCAGTAAATACTGTGGTATATCGAATCGTGCAAGAAGGATTGACAAATATCTGCAAACATGCAAAAGCTACATCTGTCCAGTTACAAATTCAAACCACGCCCACCGAGCTATCACTGAAGCTACAAGATAACGGTGACGGCTTTTGTGCCGATGAAAACCAGAATGGCTTCGGATTGCAGGGAATGCGCGAACGAGTGACAGCGATCGGTGGGCAATTAGAAATTACCAGCGCACCTGGCAAAGGTTGTAGAATTACAGCCAGATTCCCTAGAAAATAGGGAGTCGTGTAGGGGCGGGTTTTTAGAGCATACTTTTACTAAAACAAAGAGTTCTGCGGATAAACCTGCCCGTACCGGAGTCGGGAGTAGAGATCGAGAGTAGTGCCTGGTGCGTGGTGAATAGTATAAATACCAATTACCAACTACCAATTACCAATTACCAATTACCAATTAAAATGATCCGGGTGCTACTAGTTGAAGATCAAGAAATTGTCCGACGCGGCTTGAAAACCTTGCTGGAAATTAAACCTGACTTGCAAGTAGTGGGAGAAGCTAGTAACGGACAGCAAGCAATTGACGCAGTCAGATCGCTATACGCCAAATCCGATCCACCAGATATTGTCCTCATGGATATTCGGATGCCAGTTATGGATGGCGTGACGGCAACTCAACAAATGTGCCAGGAATTTACCAATATTAAAGTTTTAGTTCTAACTACATTTGACGATGCCAATTATGTATCGGAAGCTCTACGCTTTGGTGCGAAGGGATATTTATTGAAAGATACTCCTGCGGAGGAACTAGCAGAAGCCCTCCGCAGCGTTCATAAAGGATATACTCAATTTGGTCCTGGCATTATCGAAAAAATTGCTCCCACGACACCCTCCCCAGCACCAACTCCATCCCCAGAAGAACCGCCACCAGGATTTACAGAACTAACGCAACGCGAACGACAGGTGTTACGCCAAATCGCCGCAGGTGCTAGCAATCGAGAAATCGCTCAGACGCTTTTTCTTTCTGAAGGGACAGTCAGAAATCATATTTCTCGAATTTTGACACGCTTGAATTTACGCGATCGCACCCAAGCCGCAATTATTGCCAATGCATTTCTCTCCTGGCTAGAAGAGAGCTGAGGGAGCTGAGGGAGCAAGACAAGTCAAAATTCACGCATTCAAAATTCAAAATTTACCACTCGCCTCTTGCCTCTTGCCTCTTGCCTTTTAACCAATTACCAATTACCAATTACCAATTACCATTACATTTGTCATGGTAGAAA
>NZ_PYCI01000086.1:0-28720 GCF_003015105.1 Chroococcidiopsis sp. CCALA 051
CTGCTATACGTTCAATTTCAGTTATAGGATACACTTCTAATTTCTAACTTATGACTTCCGAGTTCCTCATGACCGCTACTACTCTAAAACAGACGATCTTACAGCACATGAATCAGCAATCTAGCAGTGCCACCAAGACATTAAATTTATTGAGTATCGGTCAAAGAGGAGTTGGCAAAACAGTGTTTTTGGCTGGCAGCTACATCGAACTGCATTCGGGTTTTACAGCAGAACGCCCGCAAAAATTATGGTTTGATAGCCACAACAGTCAAGAGCAAGAAAAGATTGAAAAAGTTCTGAACTATATTACGCAAACAGGTCAATATCCGCCCCCCACAATGAAAATTGCCAATTTCAACTTTAGTTTGAAGCGTCATGGCTGGTGGAAAACTAAGACTCTCTGCGATTTTAGTTGGTGGGATTTACCAGGGGAATCTTGCGACTTTAATAACCCTAAATATCAAAAACTCGTGTTGAGTTCTCATGGTTGCTGTGCGTTTATTAATGCAGAAGCGTTAGTAAACAATGCTGCTTACCTACCACAACTAACGCAAACGATCGATCAAGTGGCAGCGATCGCCTCTTTAGTCAACCAACATAATATCAAATACGCGATCGCCCTAGTTTTCACCAAATGCGATTTACTTGCCCCAGAACCGTTAAGCCTGCTACAAATTGAGGAAAAAATTCAACCTCTCCTATCTCGTCTAGATGCAGCCAAAACGAACTATCAAAAATTTTACTCTGCCATCCCGCTAGTCACGTTTGCAGGCGTACCCCAACTTAAACCAACTGGTGCAGCTACACCGATTCTATGGCTTGTATCAGAGTTGAAAAGGCTGCACCAAACGCAACTTAAACAAGATTTGGGCAGTGGTTTAAAGCAACAGCTACTTTCTCCCGTTGAGCAAACGTTTATTTTCAAACAGATGCTCGGTAGCAAAAGCCTGCCCCTAATCCTATCAGGTATAGGTATCTTAGGAGTTGTAGGAATTGCTGTCACCTCATTGTGGGGCGGAAAACCACTAGCGATCGCACCCAAAGCTGCTTCAGACACAGACAGCAAAATTCAAGCCTACGAGCAACTTCTACAAAACGATCCCGGCAACTTTGATGCTTTAGTCGAGCTAGCAAACCTACGTATCCAACAAGGACAACCAAATTTAGCCATTCCGTTAATGGAAAAACTCGTCAGGCAAGAGCCAGAAAGACTGGAACTCCAATTGAATTTAGCTCAGCTTTACAAACTAACCGAACAACTGCCAAAAGCAGAATCCACTTACGATCGCGTCCTCTTACAAGAAAAAGACAATGTTGCAGCTTTGGTCAATAAAGCCCTGATCCGTATCGAACAAGGCGATCGACAAACTGCCAATCGCCTCTTTTCACAAGCAGAAAAAGCTGCTCCACCCAATTTGAAAGCCAAAGTTCGCGACATTGCTAAAAATAGCCTTCATAGCAGGGAGTAGGGAGCGGGGAGCAGTGACTAGTGACCAGTGACCAGTGACCAGTGACCAGTGAACAGTGAACAGTGAACAGTTAATCCCGACTCCCGACTCTCCACTACCAACTACCAACTACTACAAACTCGTCAGTAACCTTGCCTTTCTGAGTAAAAATTTCAGCACGGTTTCTTCTTGGGCAACAATATCTGCATTAACTTCCATTCCGGGTTTGAGCGAGTAGGTGCGATCGCCTTTGACTAGATAAGGTTTTTCTGGCTGAATCGTGACTTCGTAGTATGGTGAGGCAGTATTGGGTGATTGACTTTGGGGGACGATCGCGTCGGCAGAAATCGCCCTTACCGCACCTCGTAAAATACCGTAATCGGGATAAGGATAGGCAGAAATCCGCAACTGCACTCTTCCGGTTTTACAGTCTGCAACTGCCGCTTTCTGGCAGATTTGAATACTACTGATGTCTTGAGCAGCTACTCGCGCTTTAATTGTTAGCGCCGCTTGACTGGGAGCGATCTGCGCGATCGACTGCCCTACATTTACGACTTGTCCGGGGTTGCGTAACTCCAGTTTCAAGACTTTACCAGCGTCAGGAGTTAAGAGAACGGCTTTTTTCAGCTCGTGCTGGACTTGCTGTAGTTCTCTAGCGGCGCGATCGATCTCATTTTCTAGGGCAAGACGACGTTGACGCAACACCTCTCGGTCTTTATTTAAATTAGCTAGGGAGATCTCGCCCTTGGCTCGCTCTTGGGCAACTTGTTCTGTTGCCATCGCGATCGCTGCACTTGTAGGATTTAACGCGGCTTTGGCTCCTTTGAGTTTAGCTTCAGCGGCAGCAAATGCTTGTTCTTTTTCTTTGATTTGTAACTGTGTCACCGCTCCTGTATTTGCCAGTTGCTTGAACTGTTCCATCTCGACTTTCGATAACTCTAGTGCTGCTGTTGCTTCTTGCACTTGAGCTTGGGATGTGATTTGTCGATCCTGATATTCCCGTTGATAGCGTTGCAATTGGGCAGTAGCCGCAGCAACATTGCGCTCGATTAAGCCTGACTCAAACTCACGCTGTCTTTTGAGGGATAGTAATTGAGCATCGATTTGAGCCAGTTGTAATTCGTTATTTTTGATGCTGCCCGTCACCTGTTGCTGTTTTGTCAAGAGTTGAGCGTTATCGATAATTGCGATCGCCTGTCCTTTTTTGACTGATTGGTTTTCTTTAACCAAAATCTGTTGTATGGAGCCAGCGATCGCGGCTTGGACTATTCTCGTCTCTCCTGCCGGACGGATAGTAGCAGCAGACTTTACCATTGCTTTGTAATGAATCGTAGCAGCCAGAGCCAGCCCTATAGCTACTGTACCGAGTAGCAACAACCCACCTAAAGTCGTCCACAGGCTCACGGGGGGGAGAAACTCATTACTCTGCACTGGGCGTAAGAAAGCAGGATTTGCTTCAGGTGATGGGTTCTTGGGCGTGTCCTGGCGGACTAAACGCAAGACACTGTTTTTATTTGGTTCCGACTGCATTAGCTAGTACTTAAATAGTTTTCCATCGGTCAGAAGAAGGAGGATAGGAGTGGGTGTCAGCTATTTTTTTCACTCCAAATATTGCCAACTTGAAAGTTCATAATTCTTGATTTTTAGCTTTGGTTTTTCGGTTTAATTTTTCTGACGAAAAGAATTTTTATTTGTGTAATTTGATGCCAAAATCGCTATTGGCAGCAAAATCATAAAGAATTTTGGTTTAAATTGCAACATATTTTTTGTAAGTCTAGAATTTTAAGTATCGCTACTGTACAGCAACTTTATTTGAGTTGTAAATCGATCGAAGATCGATCGGGCAATTGGAGAGCGTTGCCTGCAATTGAGGCAAACAATTAAGCAGTATTGCATTCGTTCTCAAGACATTAAGGTTTATTAATTTGCGATCGCGGCTTTGTGCAGTTGATTACACTATCTGAGTCTTGAGCAAACAAAGTCTTGAGCAAATTCAGACAAATTTTTGATTCTTCTAGACATTTCAACAGAAACGCTTCCATCTGTTTGTCTGAGAAATAGTCAGCTTAATTGTAGAACCAAAAAACGTGAAACAAAAGCTTGTTCTCCAACACAGTGAAGAAGATTGCGGCGCTGCTTGTCTTGCCGCTATTGCTAAATTCTACGGACGACTGCTGAAAATTAATAGTATTAGAGAAGCAGTAGGTACGGGACCGCAAGGGACAACGCTGCTAGGTTTGCGTAGGGGTGCAGAAGCTTTAGGCTTTAATGCTCGTTCTGTCAGGGCATCTCCAGAAATTTTGTGGAAGCTACAACAACTCCCCTTACCAGCCATTATTCACTGGAAAGGCAATCACTGGGTAGTTTTGTATGGCAAGCAGGGGAAAAAATACACGATCGCCGATCCAGCGATTGGAATACGTTATCTGTCGCGTATGGAGTTGCTAGAAGGCTGGACAGATTGGATTTTGCTGCTGCTAGAACCCGATCCCGTCCGCTTTTACGCTCAAGTTGGAGAACAAGACAATCGCTTTGAACAGTGGATACAGCGACTTTGGGTATATCGCGCCATTCTTGCCGAAGCTGTTGGGTGCGCGATCGCCGTTGGTTTACTGTCTTTAGCGACTCCGTTTCTCCTCCAAATCTTGACAGATGACGTGCTGATTCGGGGCGATTTGCAACTACTGACATCTGTAGTACTGGCAGTTATCGTACTGAGTTTTGTCAGGCGTGGCTTGGCACTGGTGCAAAGCAATTTGATCGCTCATTTCGCTCAGAGAATAGAACTAGGTTTAATTCTAGAATTTGGACGGCAAATTTTACGATTGCCCCTACTTTACTATGAGTCACGGCGCAGTGGAGAAATTGTTAGTAGACTGCGAGATATTCAAGAAATAAATTTATTGCTCTCGCGAGCTATTATCAGCTTACCAGGAGAGTTATTTGTCGCTATAGTTTCTTTTATTTTCATGCTAATGTACAGTCAAAAACTGACTGTGTTTGCTGTATTTTTAGCAGGCGCGATGACTTTATCGACAATTTTATTTTTGCCAAGCTTGCAGCAAAAAACTCGTAAACTATTAGTTACGGAAGTAGAAAATCAAGGAATTTTAGTAGAAACATTCAAGGGAGCGCTAACACTCAAAACAACTGCTGCGGCTCCCCAGTTTTGGGAGGAATATCAAAGTCGTTTCGGTCAATTAGCAAATCTAGCATTTGGGACAATGCAAATTGGTATTGTCAATAATACCTTTTCTGGGCTAGTTGCAGACGTGGGTGGAGTAGCTCTACTTTGGTTTGGCAGTACTTTGGTCATAGGGAAAGAACTCAGTCTCGGTCAGCTACTAGCATTTACTACGTTAAACCGTAATGTAGCTACATTTATCATTTCCTCACTCGATTTTGTCGATGAATTCGCTCGCATCGAGACAGCTAATTCTCGCTTGCAAGAAGTGATTACCCATCCACCAGAAATCAAAGATGAAAAGCAAAAACCTTGGGTAGATATTTCCGATACATCTGATATTGTCTGTTCTAAAATTGAGTTTCATTACCCTGGTAGAACAGATGTCGTGCAAGATTTTTCGCTGACTATTCCTGGAGGTCAAGTTGTAGCGCTGATCGGTAAGTCAGGTTGCGGTAAAAGCACGGTAGCTAAACTGATTGCAGGTTTGTATACGCCACAGTCGGGTAACATTCGGATTGGCAGATATAACATTCAAGATATTTCATTAGACTGCCTGCGACAACAAGCAATTTTAGTACCTCAAGAACCGCATTTTTGGAGTCGTTCGATTATTGAAAACTTTCGGTTAGGAATGCCCCACGTTCGCTTCGATCAAATTGTCAGAGCGTGCGAAATTGCCCAAGCAGATGAGTTTATCGCGAAGTTATCTGATAAGTATCAAACAGTTTTAGGTGAATTTGGCGCGAGTCTCTCGGGCGGACAAAGACAAAGATTGGCGATCGCCCGTGCTATTGTTAACAATCCGCCCATTTTAATTCTCGACGAATCCACGGCAGGGCTAGATCCGGCAAGTGAATCGCAAGTGTTAAATCAGTTACTTTATCATCGTCGCGGCAAAACCACAATTTTGATCAGCCATCGTCCTCGCGTGATTAATTTAGCTGACTGGGTTATCTTCTTACGTCAAGGAAGAATGTATGCTCAGGGAACGATCGCAGAATTACAAGCACACCCTGGGGAGCATGTAGAATTTTTGCATCCGTAAACAATCCATAACAATCTATGTAGATCCCCCCTAGCCCCCCTTGATAAGGGGGGTTGAGGGGATCTCATGTAAAAGTGGGCATTAATCTCCATCAGCAACAGCCAGAAATTCAACTACATTTGCAACCAAGCAAGACCTTTTGCTGTATCTTTTTGCTGTATCTTTAAAACGCAACCGTCGATCGCGAAGTAGCATAGATCCTGTAGATATGTGTCGGAAGAGAGGAATGCGATCGCTATGGGGATGACCCTGACAGAAAAAATCTTAGCTAAAGCCTCCGGTCGAAACGCGGTCGAACCAGGGGAAAATATCTGGGTGGATGTTGACTTGTTGATGACACACGATGTTTGTGGACCTGGAACTATCGGTGTCTTCAAGCGCGAGTTTGGTGCAGATACAAAAGTATGGAACCCTGAAAAGATCGTCCTCATCCCAGACCACTACATCTTTACCGCCGACGAACGCGCCAATCGCAACGTAGATATTCTACGCGATTTCGCCCACGAACAAGGAATTAAATACTTCTACGACATCACCGATCGCGGCAATTTTAAAGCTAACCCAGATTATAAAGGGGTCTGTCACATTGCCCTCGCCCAAGAAGGACATACCCGCCCTGGGGAAGTTTTATTCGGGACTGACTCCCACACTTGCAATGCTGGCGCTTTCGGTCAGTTTGCCACAGGAATTGGTAATACCGATGCAGCATTTATTATGGGTACGGGCAAGTTACTAATTAAAGTTCCTGCCACAATGCGATTCGTCCTCGATGGCGAAATGCCCAATTACTTATTGGCAAAAGACCTAATTTTGCAAATTATCGGCGATATTAGCGTCGCTGGAGCCAACTATCGGACGATGGAATTTACCGGGGAAACCGTCAGCCGCATGACAATGGAAGACCGCATGACCCTGTGTAATATGGCGATCGAAGCTGGGGGCAAAAATGGGACGATCGCGGCTGATGATACCACTTTCGAGTACGTCCGCGCCCGTACCGATAAACCATTCGAGCCAGTCTACACCGACTCCGATGCCAAATTCTACAGCGATCGCCGTTACGATGTCTCGCAGTTAGAGCCAGTTGTCGCTCAACCCCACTCTCCAGATAACCGCGCCTTGGCACGAGAATGCAGCGATGTCAAGATCGATCGCGTGTACATTGGTTCCTGCACGGGGGGTAAAACTGAAGACTTTATCCACGCCGCCCATATTCTCAAAGGACAGCAAGTCAAAGTACCTACCTACCTCGTACCTGCGACGCAAAAAGTTTACAACGACTTGTTTACACTCAAATACGAAGGGCAGACTCTATCAGAAATCTTCCTGCAAGCTGGATGTATCGAACCCACTGCGCCCTCCTGCGCCGCTTGTTTAGGGGGACCAAAAGATACTTTCGGGCGGATGAACAAGCCAGAAGTTTGCGTTTCTACGACTAATCGTAATTTCCCTGGTCGCATGGGTGATAAGTCAGCACAAATTTATCTCGCTTCCCCCTACACCGCCGCCGCTTCTGCCTTGACAGGTTACGTCACCGATCCGAGAGAGTTTTTGTAAGTCGTAAGTTGTAAGTCGTAAGTCGTAAGTTAAGATTCTGTCTCTTACCTCTTACTACTTACTTCTTGCCTATTACCAATTACCCATTACCGTTATCAGGAAAAATTACAATGAATTTGCGAAATTTAGTGAGAACCTATAATTATTTGAGTCCGCAGCAAAAAATTGTGATGGCGATCGCGGCAGTTTTAGGTGGTGGAGTCTTGCTGTGCATTCCTTTATTATCGCTACAGCCATCTCGTCCACCTGCTGTGAGTACAGGTGGTGCTGTTGGTAATCCAAACGGCGGACAAAATCCTTCAGGGGAAAACAACGCCGAACCGAGTCAAGTCGCACCCCTTGACACTGCAAATCCCATCGATCTCCCTGCTGATAGCAGTGCTGGAACTGGATTGGGTAGCGACTCTGCTTTTGGTGGAACTAGTACAAACTCCTCTAGTAGCGGTGGTAGTAGTACTCTAGATACCACAGATCCGCTAGATGAAAGAGTTGCAAATCAACGGCGATCGCCTGCGTCGTTGAACGATTCTTTATCCAATAATGTAGACAACCCTTACTCTCAATCGACAATGGGTCGATACCAGTCTCCTACTAGCATCAGCAACAGTCCCTATAGTGCTAGTCCTGGCAGTAGTAGTAATTTATCAACTGCCTACGGTCGTGGTGCTGGTGGCTCGTCTACATCTTCATCATCGTCCCGATTATCTAATCTCGAACCTGCTAAAGGCAACAACTTTACCTATCTCAACCCCTTCAGCCCGAATAGCGGTAATGGAACGACAGGCGCTAATTCCAACGCGACAAACCTTCCTGGTAATACCTCAGCAATTCCCAGTCAAAGCGCGATCGCTCCTAGCGGCTTGGGTGGTAATAGTAATGGCATGAATGCTTCTCCTCGCGATGGTTCTAGCAGTGTTGCTCCACAAACATCTGCTCCCACCAGCCAGCAAAATCCTTCCTTCCCAACCCCTTCTTCCCCAGGCAACACTCAGTCAGCGCCAAATCCTTGAGGAAGGGAGCAGGGGAAGAGAGCTGAGGGAGCTGAGGGAGCAAGACAATTCGCAATTCACAACTCGCAATTAATTCCGAATTCCGAATTCCGAATTCCGAATTCTCCCCACACCACTTTCTTACCCCTCATTCCTTGTTAAAAAAGCTTCCACTTCTGCGGCGGTGGGTTGGGCGGCGATCGCGCCTGGTTTGGTTGTCGTCAGCGCCCCTGCCGCACTAGCATAGGTGACAACCTGTTTGGCAATTGCGGCATCAGCGAGGCTGTGAATACCCCGTTGACATAACTGGTGGACGAAGCCAGCTACAAAGCTGTCACCCGCACCAGTGGTTTCGACGACAGGCACGGAAAAACTAGGGGCTTTGCCTTCATTTTCAGACAAGCAGTAAGCGCAACCATTTTCTCCATCCGTGATCAGCACTCCTTCGACGGTATTGAGGCGATAGGCGATCGCCCCTGGATCGGCTGTTTGAAATAGCAAGAGTGCTTCTTCTTTAGAAAGTTTGAGAAAATCGACGTGCGGCACGATTTCTAAGATTGTCGCTACAGCCTTATCGGGATCTTGCCAAAATACAGGTCGCCAGTTGACATCTAGCAAAATTTTGACATTATATTGGTCTGCGAGTTGTAAAGCGCGGCGGATGCTAGCACCACTCTCGGGATAAGCAAGTTCTAAAGTTCCCAGTACGAGAAAATCAGCGTCCTCAAATAGGGATACAGGCAAAGCAGACGCTTGTAGATGCGTATCGGCAAATTCTGCCGTGTCGTAGTCGGCAAAACCTGCAAAAATGCGATCGCCTGACTCAGTGCGGGTAACATAGATTTGCCTTGTTGGTGCTGTGGGATGGCGTTGAATCCCCGTCGTATCGACTCCTACAGTTTGCAGTAACTCTACTAAGGTATTTCCTGGTTCGTCTTTACCCACACAGCCAATGAAACTAGAAGTTGTACCGAGCTTGACCAAAGCACAGGCGACATTAGCAGGTGCGCCACCAGGATAGGGTGTCCAAGACTCAACTTGTTCGAGCGATCGCCCTAGTTGATCGGCAATCAGATCGAACAGAATTTCACCCAAGCACAGCACGCGAGAATTACTCATTCCAGCCAGCATTTAATGAATGTACGACTTTACCATTACCCTACAACAGAAACAGTTGTCAGTTATCAGTGGCTAGTGACTGGTGACTAGTGACTAGACCGAAACTAAGAATCTGGTTCTACCAGCCACTAGCCGCTAGCCACTCACTACTTCTTCTTTAAGTAACAAATATTACTTAATTAAGCTTTACTAAATTTATTACAGTTCTCTTTTTGCTCCAATGTCAGCTTATAGAGCAAAAATACTAGTCAAACTTCTAAAACGATAGAGGATCGTCACTAGAAGAATCCTCTAGAATTGAAAGAGGAGCGTGAGTAGATCTACTAAGGAAAAAATACTTCATGGCTGGTGGCGAGTCTCAAAACCCTGTTTCCCTGTCAGAAAGAGAGCTACAAATCATCGATTTGGTAGCTGCTGGCTTGACCAATCAGGAAATAGCAGAAAAGTTGGAAATCAGCAAGCGTACTGTTGACAATCACATTAGTAATATTTTGACCAAAACAGCTACAGAAAATCGCGTATCTTTGGTACGATGGGCTTTACAGTGGGGAAAAGTCTGTCTTAACGATGTTAACTGCTGCCCTTTACCCGTGAGTGGCGATCGCGAAGTTTTCTAGCAATTAAATTTTCTAACAATAGTCGAGTCGCGAAATTTCGCGGCTCGACTGCTTTAAAGTAGTAAGCGCTAGATTAAGAGAAAAGTCTCCGATCGGGCTGCTACTAGCGGTGTTGGTATGAACAATTTCGCCCCAGACAACGTTTTTGAATCGTTAATCCCTTGGTTCAATTTTGAGGAGAATATTCCTCAACCTACCCAAGACGCGGATTTAGTCAAGCATCTTCCCTTTGTTCCCGGGTTGAAAGAACTGTTGATGCTGAGGCAAGTTCATGCACTAGAACACGCTACAGTTTGGCTCTTAAGCCAGTCAGGGCGATCGCCATATCCTCGTTTTTCGTCCCAGCAAACAGACAACGAATCGTTAGGCGGTCTATCTACTGAACGAGGCTTTTACATTTACGGTCAGGTGAATAAAATCGAACTACAGCGGGCAGTGCTGGCTGCCCTTCAGCGTCTTACCAATGGAGAGTGGAATTTAGCCTTGCATCCCCGTTGCGGTACGAATGTGTCGGTAGGATTGTTGCTAGGCTTGGGACTAGTCATGGGTATGCATTTGCTGCTACCGCGATCGCCGATCGAGCAGATGTTGGGGTTAGGAGTAGCAGCAACAGCCGCCGCCAATTTAACTCCCGAACTGGGAATGCTAGCACAGCGCCATGTCACGACAGCTATCCCCTTCAATTTGGAAATAGTTAATATCGCAGATGTTCGCGACGAAACCGGACGCACTGCCCACTTCGTCCAAGTTCGCTGGCGGGAATTAGTTATTAGTGACTAGTGACTAGTGCTGGTGACTAGTCACTCACGAATGACCAATGACCGCTTTAGATAAATAACTTAACAGTTGATTGTGAGATTACCAAAACATTGTATCTTGATGCTATTAACCCGCTCGATTAGCAATTATCTATAACAGGGAAGATACTCATGGTTGAACGTGGTTCTAAGGTGCGGATCTTAAGAAGAGAATCCTACTGGTATCAAGATGTTGGTCTTGTTGCTTCTGTTGACAAAAGCGGCATCAAGTATCCAGTCATCGTTCGCTTTGATAAAGTGAACTATGCTGGCGTAAATACTAACAACTTTGCTGATTTTGAACTTCTAGAAATAGAAAAACCAAAAGCTAAAGCGAAGAAGGCTACGCCTGTGGCTTCTGGTGGTCAGCAGACTCCAATTCAGGAAGATATCCGCAAAACAGGACAAGCTGGACAATCTACAGCTAAAGGTGCTGCCGTACAAGAATCCGGTAGTAGCGATCCACTGGTAGAAGGTGGTGGCAATCAGGGAACTGAAAAACGATAAATCGTGCCTGAATTGCCAGAGGTAGAAACAGTTCGACGGGGTGCAAATCAAGTCACCCTGAATCGAGAAATTACGGGTGGGGATGTGTTGCTCGATCGCACCATTGCCTACCCGTTTTCTGTGGCAGATTTTCTCAACGGGATCTCGGGAAAAGCGATCGCCCAATGGCATCGACGCGGGAAGTATCTGCTGGCAGAGTTAGTCAAAGGGAGCAGGGAGCAGGGAGCAATTCCAAGTTGCAAGTCGCAAGTCGCAAGTCGCAAGTCACAACTAATCCCAAATTCCGAATTCCGAATTCCGAATTCCGAATTTCTTGGTGTTCACTTACGAATGACTGGACAGCTGTTATGGCTTCCACAGGACGAGCCTTTACACAAACATACGCGAGTCCGATTATTTTTGGCTGAGAATTGGGAATTGCGCTTCGTCGATCAACGCACTTTCGGACAGATGTGGTGGGTTCCTCCAGAACGAGCGGTTGAATCAGTCGTGACGGGATTAGCAACATTGGGTCCCGATCCGTTTTCTTCAGATTTTTCTGTGGAATATTTTGCGGCAAAATTGCGCGATCGCCGTCGTCCGATCAAAAATGCCTTATTAGACCAATCAATCGTTGCAGGAATCGGTAACATCTACGCTGACGAAGCGCTGTTTCGTGCTGGCGTGCAACCCCAGACCTTATGTGCGGATTTGCGATCGCCACAAATATCGCGCCTGCGAACCGCCATTCTTGAAGTGTTAGAAGCGAGTATCAACGCTGGTGGCACGACTTTTAGTAATTTTCTCAACGTTCAAGGCGTTAACGGTAATTATGGCGGTGTAGCTTGGGTTTATAACCGATCGGGCAAACCCTGCCGCATCTGCAATACTCCCATACTCAAACTACGTTTAGCTGGGCGATCGGCTCACTTCTGTCCGCAATGCCAGAAATGAGGGGCGAGGGAATTCGGAATTCGGAATTCGGAATTCGGAATTAATATCAATTCCCTATTCCTTATTCCCTACTCCCTACTCCCTGCTCCCTGCTCCCTGATAACTGTAAAATGCGAAAAGAAATAGTTTAGCAATTTGAAAGAGCAGCATATGGCGATTAAAAGAGGGGATATGGTTCGTGCCGTGCGCGAACAGCTAGAAAATAGCCTAGAAGCACAAGCTAGCGATTCTCGCTTTCCCAGCTATATTTTTGAAACCAAAGGAGAGGTTTTAGATATTAAAGGTGACTATGCGTTAGTCGTATTTGGACATGTACCAACTCCGAATATTTGGTTGCGAGTCGATCAACTAGAGTCATTCAAGTAATTTAAAAGAGATCTCCCAACTGAGATAAAAACAGGGCTTTAAATTCCCCCCTTTTTCATGGAAGTTAGGGGGGATCGAGATCTGAAGCTTCAAGTGCGTAAATTATCAAGGAGACAAAACTGTAGTTTCAGGGTTACACCAGGGGTTATACTCAGTTAGCTAATTCTCTGGCGGATTGTAAAAAGGCGATCGCTTTTTGACAATCTTTAGGATTAGCTACGACTGTATTTAAGAAACTTTAAACTAAATGACAAATATTTCGGCTGATACCCGCATTCCTTTCCCTTGTCACCTTGTCTATGCTACATACCGAGATAAGCTGAACGATCTCATTCCCTACATGCACAACGTGCGATCGGTTCAAATCAAATCTCGGCGCGAAGAAAATGGCAAAGTTTACACCATAAATGAATGGCATGGTGGCGGTGAAATTCCTGCCGCAGCTAGAGCAATTCTCAGCGAAGATATGCTGTCTTGGACGGAATACAATACTTGGGATGAATCAAATCTGACGCTGGAATGGCAAATCAAAACTCATGCTTTCACAGAAGCCGTACATTGTGGTGGGAAAAATCAATTCATTGCTGAGGGCGATACAACTTTAATTCAGAGTCGGGGAGCAATGAGTATCGATCCGCATCAGATGAAGGGAGTGCCTTGGTTTCTGACTGGGACTATAGCCCATGTGGTTGAGGATTTTTTAGGTAAAAAAATCGAACCTAATTTATTACAAATGAGCGAAGGCGTGCGTCATTTTTTAGAACAAGCAACAAAAAATCGATCGCTTTGACACGGATTTTCCCTAACTTCTGTGCTTGGGCGATCGCCAGTTTATCTCTGCTGCGTCAAGATGTCAACCGCTACTTCTTTATGAGGATTCGCGAGAGTAAAAATCCGCTAGAGTAGAACACAGTGCCAAAGAATACGCCATATTCATCTCGGCATTTTACTCCAGCTGACAATGAGTTATTTAGAGACAACAGCAAAGTTTTACTCCGAAGTCGCAGAAACACCCCAAGTGGGTCTATGCTGCGTGCAAAGCAGTCCCCTGCAACTACCCGGACTCAAAATTCCCCTGGCAATGCAGGAGATGAACTACGGTTGTGGTACAACTGTCCACCCTACTGAACTAGCCAACCAACCGACAGTGCTATATGTAGGCGTTGGTGGTGGTTTAGAGGCATTACAATTCGCTTATTTTTCTCGTCGTCCTGGTGCTGTAATTGCTGTCGATCCAGTTGCAGCCATGTGCGAAGCAGCTACACGGAACCTACAAGCTGCTGTGACAGAAAATCCTTGGTTCGATCCTAGTTTTGTCGAAATTCGGGCAGGTGATGCTTTTAATCTCCCCATGCCAGATGCATCTGTGGATGTAGTAGCGCAGAACTGTCTGTTTAATATATTTGAACCAGATGATTTAACTCTTGCCTTAAAAGAAGCTTGGCGAGTGCTAAAACCAGGCGGACGCTTGCAAATGAGCGATCCAATCGCCACTCGTCCGATTCCAGTACACCTGCAACAAGATGAAAGACTGCGGGCGATGTGTCTGTCAGGCGCACTTACATATGATGAGTATACTCAGACGATCGTAGATGCTGGTTTTGGACAAGTTGAAATTCGGGCGCGTCGTCCCTATCGGTTGTTAGATTGTCATACATACAACCTGGAAGAAAATTTGCTTTTAGAAAGCCTCGATTCTGTATCTTTCAAAGTGCCAATCCCAGATGATGGAGCCTGTATTTTTACAGGAAAAACAGCCATTTATGCTGGTACAGAATCCTTTTTTGATGACTCAGCCGGACACGTACTTCAACAAGGAATTCCAGCCGCAGTCTGCGATAAAACAGCAGCCAAACTCGCTGCTTTGATGCCAACTGAAGTTATAGTGACTAATTCAACTTGGCACTATACTGGGGGCGGATGTTGTTAGTTAATAGTTAATAGTTGATGGTTGATGGTTGATGGTTGAGATGGTTAATGTAGGGTGGGCAATGCCCACCTTACTAGAAAAATTAACGTAGAGCGAGCATCGCTCGCCTTAATAGAAAAGCCGATAAACGATGATTGGCGATCGATAGTTAATAGTAACATTCAAGCATATGATGGGCGTTGCCCACCCTACTAGAAAAAATGATTCAAACATCAATTACACCTTTCGCCCGTAAATTAAAAACGCCTTTAACTAAAAGTCAAATCAAAGTTTTACAAATAAATTTAGGTAAGCGCTGTAACCTGGCTTGCACTCATTGTCATGTTGAGGCAAGTCCAAAACGAACAGAGGAACTTTCACCCGTAATTTGCAGTCAATTAATTCAAGTTATCGAACGATTTCCTGAAATTCAAATTGTTGATTTAACTGGTGGCGCTCCAGAAATGAATTACGGTTTTAAACCTATAGTTGAAACCGCACGCCAACATGGTAAGCAAGTTATTGTTAGATCTAATTTAACGATTTACTTTGAACCTGGTTTTGAAGATTTGCCAGAATATTGCACTCGACATCAAACGAGAATCGTTGCTTCACTCCCCTGCTATATGGCTACCAATGTGGATAAAATGCGAGGACAAGGAGTTTTCGACGCTTCGATCGCAGCCATACAAACCCTAAATCGATTGGGTTATGGTAAAGAGCCTGAATTAATTCTCGACTTGGTATACAATCCTCAACTACCAGTCAGCGATCGCTTCTCTCTGACTCCCGACCAACATAAGCTAGAAAAGGATTATAAAATCTTTTTACAAGAACATTTTGGAATCACATTCAATAACTTATTTACAATTACTAACTTACCAGTAGGGCGCACGCTGCTACACCTACAAAGAAAAAAACTGTACGCTTCATACTTGGAATTTCTAGAGTCTAATTTTAATCCGAATACAGTCGAACACTTAATGTGTCGGGACGAACTTTCTGTAGATTACTTAGGTAATATCTACGACTGTGATTTTAATCAAATGATGAATTTACCTGCCAAAACTCGTGCTGGGGAAACTTTAACAGTAGCGAAAATTTTGGCAGCAGGGACTTTAGACGTAATCGATGAAATTCAAACCGCACCCTATTGTTACGGCTGCACGGCTGGGAGCGGTTCCAGTTGTGGTGGAGCGTTGACAGAGAGCAGGGAGCATTGACCAGTGACCAAGTGACCAGTTATCAGCGAGCGGTCATGACTTTTGACTTTTGACTTTTGACTTTTGACTTTTGCCTTACTGCACCAGTAAAGCAACAGCATAGGCGCAGATCCCTTCTTCGCGTCCTACGGGACCTAATTTTTCGTTGGTAGTCGCTTTGATGCCGATTTGTTCTGACTCCACTTGCAGAACGGTGGCAAGGCGATCGCGCATGGCTGTAATATGAGGTTTTAGTTTTGGGCGTTCTGCTACGACTACGGAATCGATATTACCAATTTGCCAACCCCTTTCTTGAATGAGTTGGTTGACTTTACTCAGCAGTACCAAACTATCTGCACCTTTCCATTGCGGATCGGACGGGGGGAAATACAAGCCAATATCTCCCAGACTCAGCGCCCCCAGCATGGCATCCATAATCGCATGGGTGAGTACGTCGGCATCGCTATGTCCCAATAATCCCAATTCATGCGGAATTTCCACCCCTCCCAAAATCAGACGGCGTTCTGTAGTTAGTTGGTGGATGTCGTAGCCGTTACCGATGCGAATTTTTTGCATAGAATGAATTTCCTGTGAATATATGTAATTGAGTTGTTAATTATTGGCAATACAACTTTAAAACTTTGCGATCGCCAAAAAGAGATTTTAGATCGCCAACACTAATCTACCAGGCGCAGTCAGTCATTTAGCCAAGTTGCGAGATTTTGTATAATCGCTCCCACAAATCTTTGGGACTTAACTGCTATGTCTTACACCCAAGAAATTAGTCGTGCTACGCCGGGATACCTAGTCATCCTAATCGATCAATCTTTCTCTATGTGCTATCCGTTTGGTTCCGCAGGCACGAAATCGAAAGAATGCGCTAAGGCTGTGAATCGGGTATTGCGCGAGACAGTCTTAGCTTGTACTGATGGCGAGGACATTAAAAATAGCTGCGACATCTCAGTATTGGGCTATGGCAAGCTAAAAGATGCAGCCGTCAATGCTTTTTCGGGAACATTAGCCGCGAAACCAGTTGTCACCATTCAAGAACTCACCGAAAATTGCTTGCGAGTCGAAACTATCAAAAGAAAAGTATCGGATGGAGCAGGCGGATTAGTAGAAATCGACGACCAATTTCCGATTTGGATCGAACCTGCGGCGGTGGGAGAAACTCCTATGACAGAAGCATTTGAAATGGCGCATCAATTAGTCCAAGACTGGATTGAAACGCATCCCTCTAGCTTTCCCCCTGTTGTAATTAATATTACCGATGGTGAAGCCGACTCCTTACCCACAACCCGCAAAGCAGCTGAGGCACTCGCAGGACTAGAAACAGACGATGGCAAGACTTTGTTACTCAACGCTCATATCTCTGGTAATGCAGCACAAGAAGTCGTCCTGCCCGCTGCTCCCACCCAGTTACCCACGGGAGATAGTTACGCTCAATTTTTATTTGAAACTTCTAGCGAATTGCCCCCAAATATGCTCGAACGCGCTGCGGCATCTGGGTTAAATCCAACTCCATACGCTAAAGGTTTTGTGTATAATGCCAAACTCGAAACCCTGATTCAACTATTAGAAATAGGAACAAAAGCAGAATTTCGCGGGTAGATTATCTACCTAAATTCAATGTCTTATGAAATCCGCTATTTCTCTCTACCTAAAGTTGGCGAACTAGAGCAAAACATTCAAGATCGCTTTGAGAACAGCCCCGATGGTAGTTTAGTAGCTCTAGCAGACGGGGCTAGTACTTCGCTATACCCGCAAAAATGGGCGGAGATTCTCGTCAAATCTTTTTGTCATGTAGCAGAAAATCCGATTGAGAGTATCCGGCGATCGCACGAGAGTTGGTTGCAGCCATCCCAAGAAATCTGGCGACAATACTACTTAACCAAACTTCAATCTCCTAATCGTAAATGGTGGCAAGGAGGCTCGGAAATCAAAAATCGCGGCTCAGCTACTTTTTTGGGGTTACAACTACAAAACTTAGAGCCACAAAACTTAGAAGATTTTCCCAAAAGCCAATGGCAAGCTGTCGCCGTAGGAGATACTTGTTTATTTAAACTAGAGCAGGAGACTGACAATCTCCTCACCTTCCCTCTGACCGCTGCACGAGATTTTAAAAGCACAACACTCTGTTTTGAAAGTTTACCGGAATACACTTCATTTCCGCCTCAATTTGCCGCAGGATGGTATGAGTACGGAGATATTTTTTTACTAGCAACAGATGCCTTATCTCAATGGCTTATATCAGATTATGAAGCTCAAGGAGAAGACTGGAAAAAAATGTTTTATTTTCAAAATCAGCATGATTTCGATTGCTTTATTAATCAACTCAGACAACAAAAGATAATTAAAAACGATGATACGACATTAGTAGTCATAAAAGTGAGTAGCTAGCGGCTAGTGGCTAGTAGTAGAATTCTTCAGCTAGTCGCTAGTCACCAGCCACTAGTCACTGATAACTGATAACTGACAACTGAATTATGAAATATCCCAGTCGTTCGGAATACTGTAGCGCAATTCGCAATCCTCAATTTGCCTTTCGTAAAAAAGATCCTCAAACCAAAATTGAGCGCGATTTGGATGCAAGCTTGGTCGCGGGAAAAGCCGTAGAAAGAATTAAGCCTGATGGGACTAAAGATATTTGGTCGGCGGCTGGAAGTTTCGCGATCGCTTTTAAATTTGAAACTTCATCACCTCGAAAACTTTGGGCAGTGAGATGTTTCTACCGGAGTAACTTTGAGGTCAAAAATCACTATAAACAGGCTTTAACCCAATTAAAAAATAGTTCATGTCGAAATTATTTTGTAGATTCTACCTTTTTAGAATCAGGAATTAGAGTACAAGGCGATTGCTACCCAATTTTGAAAATGGAATGGGTAGAAGGGGAAAATTTAAAAAAGTTTATTAAAGCAAATCTTGGGAAAAGAAATGTTTTACTCTCTTTGGCAGAGCGATGGCGTGAATTATGTAAAAACTTATACGATGCTGGTATTGCTCACGGCGATCTGCAACATGGTAATGTTTTGGTAGTTAAATCTTTTCAACAGTTTTCGCTCAAACTCATTGATTATGACAGTCTCTACTTTTCAGAAGATCGCCACTCAGTTGATGATAATATCAAAGGATTGTCTGATTACCAACACCCTTTGCGAAAATCTTTAGAGAAAAGATGTTTGGAAATTGATTTTTTTCCTCAATTGACAATCTATTTATCTATTTTGGCTCTAGCAGAAGATAAAAAACTTTGGGAAGTTTATCAACTAGATGCTAGAGAAGGGTTGCTCTTTTCACGGTCAGATTTTCAAAATCCCGATACAGCAGATATTTTCAAATATTTAGCTCAATTCTGCAATCCGATTCCAGAATTGACAAGGAAGATGAAGCAGATTTGCCGATTTAAAGAGTTTAAAAATATCCCCAGTTTAGAAACAGTTCTCTCCACCGAACAGTGGGTAGAATCGCATCATAAAAATTCAGTCGAGCGGCATTCTAGTTCTAGTCAACTGCTCAATTCGATTGTTTCTTGGTTGAAGGAAAGATCCCCCCAACCCACGCCACTTTGCTCAACGGAGGACACCTCCGCACGCAAGTGGCTCCCCTTAAAAAGGGGGGCTATGAGAGCATCTCCTGGAGTCGATCGGGCGATCGATCGCCCTTTGTTAGCAGTGGGAGAATCTCCTGAAGCGCAAGGGGAAGATCGATTAGAAACAGCAGTGAAAATAACTGCGCTTTCAAGTGAAATTCAACCAGTTCAGCCTTTAGCTGCATCTCCAAAAAAGATAGGAGGATGGGATCCGCGATCGCTCAAGTCAGACTATACAAAATATATCAAACCAGTTAGCTCAATTCATAATACTAGTACAAAAATATCGTCAATCCCTACTCAGTTTGGAACTTTGGTGAAGCAAAAAACAGAGAAACTTCTGAACTGGGTAAATAGTACAAAAGATAATTTCTTGAAAGCCTGTCATTCACTTTTGAGAAATTTAGGCTTGCAGTTGCAAAACTTGAAGTCAACAATTGTGCAGACGATCGCACCTATATTCAATCGGTTGAAACAAATAAATCGAGTTCAAATTCCAACAAACCCTATCATTCATCAACCAAAAATCATCGATAAACGCAATGGAGGACAAGAGGAAAGCAAAATTTCTGACTTGAGTTACGTTACTACTGCATCAACTGAATTAGCAAATCCATCTGTTCCTAAAATCGATTGCGCTCAAACCTCCGTCCAGCTACAACCGTCCCAGCCAAAAACCCAAACAACTGCCCAAGTCGCCGCTCAACTGGGGTGTTCTTTGAGTTGGTGTCACGCTCAACGATACCAGCATCCAGACCGATTCTTAGCTGACATTCACTACTACAAAGATACAGCGGGAATCGTGCATTGGATGGAAGCGGGAATCGAGCAATTATGTTGTCTAAAATCAGAAAAAAGTTTGAAATCACAAAAAAAATTATCTGATATTCCGGCAAACTCTTTACCAACAAAAGAAGTCAGTCGTCGTCTAGGAGTTTCACCAGAATGGCTGACCAAAACCAAAGCCAAACACGCCTCCGACTTTGCGATCGAAATTCACTATCACACCGATGCAAGAAAAAGGTACTACTGGACTCCGACAGGTATTCAGTTATTACAAAAACTGCTCGACGAGCAAAAACCGCTTGTAGTAGATGGTTACTAGCTTAGAGAAAAATACGTCATGTGTAGCGGCTTTAGCAATACAAAAGGGAGAAAATATGATGCGATCGCCATCTACTCGATTATCTAAAATTTGGCTTGTTATCTCATATCCGGTTGATTGACCCTAAATTTTGTAAGGGCGGGTTTATTGAGATATTGGTACTATGTCTGAAAATCTCTGTGAAAACCCGCCCCTACGGTGATATGGTTATTTGAACGGACGTGATATTACTACCACAATCCTCGGCGATCTGCGGGGTCGCCGTAGGGGTCTTCGCTAGCGGGACGGATGTTGCCGTACTGCCCGTAATCCGCTGGATCGCCGTAGGGGTCTTCACTAGCAGGGCGGACATTGCCGTACTGCCCGTAATCTGCCGATCTACCACCACCCATCATCTTCTTGGCAGCCATCGCAGCAATTCCAGCCATCGCTGCTTTTGCTAACGGATTGCTAAATAAGTTACCGCCTCTTTGACCACCCATCATAGCCCCCGTAGCACCACCCATGAGCTGACCGAGTAGGTCTGGTTGTTGCTGATGGATGCTACCCGTTGCGCGGGCGAGATAGTTGGGGTCTTGGAGGCGATCGTCTATGCCATCTTGGTTAAGGTCGGGAAAATCGTAGTTTTGCCCCCGCGCCTGCTGCTGAAGATATTGACCAAACTGCATCCGCTCTTGTGGAGACATGCGGCTAAAGGCTTCTTGTGCGGACTCTTGGTAAATATCAGGAGGTACGTGTCTGGATACTTGTTGATATCGATTATAAACTTCGTCGTCTGAATAGCCTTCGTGCGGTAAACCCTGTTCGTATCGATTCACGAAGTCTCTGTAGTCTCGCTCTCCATCCTGACCGCCAAACATATTTTGTAAAAAGTTCATTTTTCCTTCCTACTGTTTTATTTCACTTGTCTGTTCTATACCTTTGCTGCCGCGAGTGTCACAATGCTGGCGCTGGCTGCAAATCGGTCAAGTCACGACCTGTCGATCTGTTGTTATATCCTTGGAAGTCGCGGTACTGTTGCGCCTCCGATTCTGGAACTCGAATTCCCTCTGGTGGCGGCGTGACCCAATGAGGACGACCTTGAGCATCGCGATAATAAATTCTCCCGTTTTTGGAAAGGTAGTATTGTCCTTGCGGTCCTTGCCCTTTCCTATTTTTATGCTGATTGTAGATGTAGTAGAGTGCAGCAGCCCCACCCAAAATCGCGATTTTTTGTCCTGTAGACAGTCCCTTTCTTGCTTGGGGTTGGTTTGAAGGATAGGTTTGCGTTCTACCAACATTATCTGCAACAGGAGGCGGAGGTGCAGACGTGTTCGGACTGCCACCACAAGCATTAAGAATTGGCAGTGTCAGTAATGCCGTTAACACCAGTGCCATTATCTGCGTCCACTTCCGGCGGGGGTGGATTTTTTCCATAGACTTTCTGTTTCTCCCGATCTAGCTAGACTGTACCGAGGGATATAGCAGTTTTGTAAATTCGCGCTGTTGGAAAAATTCTTGTTTGAGCAATGTTTGCAACACTATTTACAAACACATTGCCTCAACAACGCAACTGCAATATTTCGTTCATCATGATTCAATAATTGGGGTAAGCCATCCTGCCAGCGATAGAAGTAGTAACTGCTACCGTATCAATCGAAATACGTACTGAAGTGGGGAATTAAAACTACGTTGCGACTTATTTCATATAAGTCAATATTCTTTCCCAAATGCACTGTGCAATCTAGCACGAAGCCTTGCTAGCAAGATCTTTTATAGAAAAATTGAATAATTCTATGGGGATATTTCTACTGATAGATAGCAAAGTTATAGATTTCAATTTAAATTTAAAAATACATCCCTATTACATAAAAAGAAATAGGCATTAAGTTCTAAGGGATCGAGGAAGTAAATTAGAATATGGCATACGTCAATAGACCAACTAACGATGCTGTTTCTGAACGCACCGTTACCAACACTCCCGTTGTCGATTACCACGATCGCATTCGCTGGGGTCCAATTATTTCAGGTATCGTAATTGCAATAGCAACTCAGTTGATTTTAAGTGCTTTATTTGCAGCGATTGGTGCAACCAGCATTGCGGGTTCTGGCGCACCAAGAACAAACGCTGCTGATGTTGCTGGTAACGTGGGAATTTGGTCGGCTATTGGTTTGTTAATTTCTTTGTTAATTGGTGGTTGGGTGACAGCTCGTGGCTGTGGACCAATGAATCGCAGTACAGCTCTACTTAACGGTGCAATTCTTTGGGCGACTACTTTAGCTCTTAGCTCTTGGCTAGTAACATCTGGAGTCACGGGAGCTTTTGGTTTGGCAGCTTCTGCTGCTTCCAATGCGGCTGGAGTCATATCTAACCAAGTCCAAGGGGTTAATCCGCAAAACCTACCTAATATCAGTGCAGAACAAGCTCGCGATATTGCTAATGCTACTGCTAGAAGCTTGTGGTGGTTTGTATTTGGTTCGTTACTGGGTTTAATTGCCTCGCTGATTGGTGCTGTTGTTGGAGCGCGTAGCCCTCGGAAAACTTATGTAGAGTCTAGTGTGAGATAGGAAAAATAGTAGACATAAAAGTTCCTATTGCAATTCGTATAGACCTTCCGTGGGAGCAATGAATCAAAAAAGTCAATTTGAGTGAAGGTTGATAAGTTCGCAGGTGCGGACTTATTTTTTTAAGTACAGTTACGAGCTGATTTGCCAAAATTGGGTTACTACCCCAAGGTGGCGATCGCCCTGCTGCATCGCTCTATTATTAAAATAATCTTAATTTATCCTCAGATCGCTTTGGAACAAGAGGTATATTAAGTTTTGTTGGTAAGTAATTATAGCTATTAAATCATAGCGGAATTTAAATATCAAAGACCGTAGTTTAATAAAGCCTGTTTTTAACAAATTAAATTTATCTAGATTTACATCTGATGGACTTATCTACTCGTTTTGAAAAGAACGGTACTAAAAGTATTCTTGTCTGCGATGACGTTTACGACCACGCCTTGTTACTCCAGGTTATCTTGGAGGCTGAAGGTTATGAAGTTATACTTGCAGACTCGGGAGCAGCAGCGATCGCCCAAATAGAACGAAAAAATCCCGATCTCGTTTTATTCGATCTGACGATGCCAGAAATAGATGGGATAGAAGCCGTGCGCTATATGCGTCAAAATCCTCGCAGCGATCGCATACCAGTTATTCTAGTTGCACCTAGTCGCCGCGATTCTATTTCGGTTGAATGTCAGAAGTTAGTGAGTGGAATAGTCCACAAGCCAATTGAGTGGGAGGAATTAATTCCACAAGTAGAAGCGATCTTGGCAACACCGTTTTCTACAAGCAGTCAAAGAAATTCCCGCAGCTTCTCTGTTATTTGTCAGTAAATCGGGAAAAAATAAAACAGTACAATGCTTCGCAGCGGCGTAGAAGCATAGGAGCGTGGCTTAAACGCCTAGACATGCTATCAAAAGTGCTGCTCTTCGTTATAAAACAAGACTTCCGCTAAAAGAGCCAAGCCCATCAGAACAATAAAGCAGAACACAAAAAACCAAAATAGTCCTAGTCCCATCATGGCGATCGCCTCCAACCAAGCTCGTAACTTACCTGGTTCTATTGCTCAAACAGAGTCAATACCCACACGAGGATAACAACGGTAAACGGTACTACAGCCAAAAGAAATAAAATTTTTGGTGTCAGCCTGGGATTGTGCATGACCGGGCTTAGAGTTGCTCGGACATATTTATCCCAAAAATCAGAATTCCAGAACTTAGAATGTGAGTCTTGCTCTGCCATCTCCTCCTCCTTGACTTTAGAAGAGATATATCTTTAAATTATCGATATTTTTCAGAGACGACTCGTGTTGAAATAAAAAGTAAAAAATGAAGGAGCGATCGCCTTGAGGAGTTTCAGCAGCAGGTTAGATCGTCTGTTCTAAAGCAATTTGCAAATCTCTCGTCAGATCTGTAATAGCTTGCTTGGCACTGCGACGACTAGCTTGATATGTTTGCCAACGATCTGAAACTGAAATTGGTTCGCCTACTGTCATTTGTACTGATTGCTTACCCAGTCGAGGACGACGAACGGTACTACTACCTTTAATTCGGGCGATCGTTTCCCACATCAACAAAGTTGTTTCGGCAAACCGCTCGATCGTCGGTTTCTCTTGAACGTACTTGCCCGTGACGGCGACAAAATTTTCTACGAGTCGCATGTGCCACATTCTCAGGTTAGCTTCCTGGGCAATGCGATCGGCTAATCCTCGCTCTACAGGAGACAGGGCTTCTACTTGCTTAATATCTTCTCGATAAATCCAATCCCAGCCCGCTTGTTCCAAACGCCGACAGCGTTCGATCGCGCTACCTTGAGGTTGGAAGTGGAAATACTGCTCTGCTACTTGCAATGCCGCATCCATGAGTGCCTGCAACCGCGCTGCAAAATCTCGTTCGGAACTAGATCGTTTTAATCCTGAAGTATTTTCTACTGACACTGTATCGGTAGCAATTGCATTAACTGAAATTGGCAATGTTTGACGGTAAAACCGAGTGTAAAATTCTTCCATCAAGGACAGCAGGTGTTCGCCTAATCGATAAAGTCGTTGGTAGAGCAGGGCTTCATCCATTGAGGCAATTTTTTCTTTTTCCCCCCCTTGCTTCAAACCACTATCTGCTTCCAATTCGCTCAATAACTTTTCTATAAGTTGCCAAGCAGGTTGAACGTAGGAATACTTAATTCCAATTGGCACGATGAAAACTTGTTCGGCGCGTCCAGCCTTCAGCAAATCTTCAACGCCCCAAAATCCTAATTGAGCGATTCCAGGTTCCAAAGGACTAACTATTTCACCGTGTCCGTTAGTGGCTCCTTCTGGAGCGACTGCCATGGGAAAACTGCCGTTGACGAACAAATTTCGAGCTGTTCGCAACCCGAGCCGATCGACCTTGCCTCGATGAATGGGAATGCCACCCAAGTTGGAAAATAACCAACTTACATGCGCTCCCGCCCACAAAGGAATACCGCGATCGTAGAGAAAATGTGCGTGAATTGGACGTGGCAGCGATATTTGCTGTTGGCGTGCTACCTGTGGGACTAGACGATGCAGTAGGTATGCCATACAAAATGGATCGTCAGGGCTGGGATGCCGGAACGCCATGATAAAACGAGTTTTACCAGCCCCAAAAGCGCGATAAAGATCGACTAACACCTCTGTATTCTCTGCTTGAATGTGAGTAATCGCTGTTTGCGATCGCAGCAGGACAGGTAACAGCAGTTGAGTTCCCCGCAGAACAAAGGGATTGAGAGCTGGAGGAATAAATTCTAGCGAAGGTTGGGCGCGAACCATTAACAAACCTTTGAAGTCCCACTTGCTTTTATGCTAAACCATTCGTGCTGAAAGTTAAGTTGAGTAGCTGAAGTTAAAAGTGTTGCTACTTCCTAATGTTGTCGGATGAGTGCGATCGCGCATCCTATTCTTACTGTTTGAGCAAAAATCATACAACGCATACATCAAGTTATACATATTCCTGAACGCGATCGCTAACAATCGGTTTGCATACTGTTATAAGTAGCGTACAGAGCAACAAGCACCGAGTAACAAGCAATGAATAAATGTCTAAGTTCCACCTTCGATTATACCTGAACTTCGTGAATTTTTCATTTTAATACAGCATTTTAAAAATAGTAAAGACCGAGTAAACAACATAGTAAAGAAAGTATTATGTTCACTAAAAAAGATTTTGAGCAATCGGTTTCGATCCAGTCTTCCCTCACCTACTGGAAACAACAATTAGCAGGTTTACCACCTTTGTTATCACTCCCTACAGATCGACCGCGACGCACAGATCGAACTTATCGAGGTAGTTCTCAATCGTTTGTGCTGTCTCGGAAACTAACAACCGCACTCAGCTTGTTGAGCAGACAGGAAGGTGTCACCTTATTTACAACTTTATTAGCGGCATTGAATACTTTGCTTTACCGCTATACAGGTACGGAAGATATCGTAGTAGGTTCCCCTGTTGTTAAACAGAATTATTCATCAATAGACTTAACTTTTATTAATGCTCTAGTTCTTCGCACAAATTTGTCTGGAAACCCTAGTTTTCAGCAACTACTAGAGCGAGTACGAGCAGTTATTTTGTCAGCGCAAAATCATCAAATTTTACCTCTCTCAGTCTTGATATCAAAATTACAGATGGAGGTAGATCCAAGTTATTCACCTCTATTCCAGGTAACATTGACCTTTAACGAAAATGTTTTTTTACAAGACATCGAACTTTCTAGCTTAGCTACAAGTCCTTGGGGAATAGAAGATAACACAGCGAAGATCGATCTAGCTTTGATGGTAGAACAAAATAGTAATGGATTGAAAGGAAGGTGGTTATACAACGCTAATCTATTTGATTCAGGCACAATTGAACGAATGAACGGGCATTTCCAAACTTTGTTAGCAAGTATAGTTGCTAACCCGCAACAGCCCATTGCTAAATTATCTCTACTAAATACACTAGAGCAACAGCAGCTACTTGTAGAATTGAATCATACCCAAACAGACTATCCCCGAGATAAATGCATCCATCAGTTATTTGAGCAGCAGGTAGTACAAAATCCAGAAGGGGTTGCTGCGATTTTTGAAGATCGACATCTGACATACGCACAGTTGAATGCAAAAGCCAACTAACTAGCTCGTTATTTACAACGACAAGGCGTAGGTTCCGACGTTTTAGTAGGGTTGCATGTAGAGCGATCGCTCTTAATGATGATGGCGTTGCTAGGAATCCACAAGGCAGGCGGTGCTTACGTTCCCCTCGATCCAGATTTTCCACCAGAGCGTATCAGTTTCATGTTGCAGGACTCTCAAGCTCCTGTTATCGTCACCCAGCAAAAGTTAATCAGCAATTTGGTTGTCGAGCCGCATGTCAATGTTATCGCGATCGATACGATGTGGGACGAGATTGAGCAACAGGCGATCGCCAATCCCGATACTGGAGTCAAACCAGAAAACTTGAGCTATGTTATCTATACATCTGGTTCTACTGGTAAGCCGAAGGGTGTGATGGTAGAACACCGCAACGTAGTCAATCATTTGGTCGGTAACTCATACGCTGACGCAAGTAAATGGAATCGTTCCGATTGGTCGTGCGATCGCCAATACCGAGCTGTATATTTTAGATAAGAACGGTCAACCCGTTCCCGTAGGAGTCGCAGGCGAACTGCCGCTCGGAGGCGAAGGCGTGACTCGCGATTATCTGAATCGACCGGAGTTAACCCAAGAGCGATTTATTCCCAATCCTTTCAGTCAAAATTCGACAGATCGTCTTTACCGCACTGGAGACTCAGTGCGCTATCGGATGGATGGTAATGTAGAGTTCCTCGGTCGCATCGACTTTCAAGTGAAAGTGCGAGGTTATCGCATTGAATTAGGGGAAATTGAAACAATTTTAAGTCGTCACGAGGCAGTTCGAGAAGCAGTCATTGTTGTTCGCGAAGATGTCCCCAGTTTTTCACTTTACACCTTATGCTCCAGAACAAAAAGCAATGGTAGACATTTAGTTACAAGCTAAAAGCAGTTCACGCGCACGCATTTCATGCTGTGACAGTTCTTTGCTGCATTCAAATATATATTTGAGCTTGTCACCCTTCAACAATGTTGTACTTTTAAGAAAGCATTTACTGGTAGCTGTTTAGCTACCAGCAATAATAAGCTATTACTTAGCAAGCGCCACGTTTAGTAAGAACAACATTTAGTGTTTTTAATAACAAATATAAATCATAAGTAACAGACCACTTAGATTGATAATCTAGATCCATCTGCACGATTGCTTCAAAATCTTTGACACTGGAACGTCCATTTACCTGCCACTCACCCGTTATTCCTGGTTTAACCCATAACCGTTGCCAATGGTGAGGTTCGTATTGTTCGACTTCATTCACTGTGGGTGGTCGAGTACCAACTAAGCTCATCTGCCCCAGCAACACGTTCCAAAATTGTGGTAGTTCGTCTAAACTAGTACGGCGCAAAAAACGACCGACACGAGTAATACGTGGATCGTTTGAGTTTTTGAAAATCTGTCCTTGAGCTTCATTTTTGATTAGATGCTGCAATTGTTCAGCGTCAAGTATCATGGAGCGGAATTTCCAAATTCGGAAAGGACGACCGTACAAGCCGTAACGAATCTGGCTGTAAAAGATGGAACCAGGATTATCTATTTGCATGGCAACGGCTATCGGAATCGTGACGACGGTGGTAATTCCTAGCCCAACTATAGCTCCCAAAATGTCAGTTAGGCGCTTGATCCGGCTAGTAGTAGAGGGATGCGCCACTAATTTTTTAGTTGTAGGAGCAATGTGGTTACTATTTAGAAACTGAGAAGCATTGGAG